>JAJRQQ010000010.1 GCA_024280155.1 Bacteroidota bacterium | reverse complement strand
TGGGAAGATGCTGGACATACTCAATTAATTCCGGCAGGACACAAAACCAATAAACCGTCTATTTTATTCCAAAAAATTGAAGATAAATTGGTGGAAAAAGAAGTTGCTAAACTTGAAAATTCAAGAGTTATTGAAGCAATTTACGAAGCGCAAAAAGAAACCGTTGAATTTGATGATTTCATGAAAATGGATATTCGAACAGGAATTATTCTAGAAGCGGAGAAAGTAAAAAAAGCAAAAAAATTATTGCAATTAGTTGTAGATACGGGGTTGGATAAAAGAACCATCGTTTCTGGTATTGCTGAACATTATTCTCCCGAGGAAATTATTGGTAAGAAAGTAAGTGTTTTAATGAATCTTGCTCCACGTAAAATCAGAGGTGTAGAATCGCAAGGGATGATTTTAATGGCCGAAAACGCTAAAGGTGAATTGAGTTTTGTTGTCCCTGAGAAAGATTTTGAAGCGGGTTGCGAAGTGAGGTAAATTCAACTTTATGAAGACTGCTCTCTCCCATTCTCAATTAGTAAAAGAATTTGAATCCGCTGATTTTATTTTAAAAACACAGCTGCAAATTGCCAAAGACTTCGGACAGTTCACTATAGATTTCAGTTCAGATTTCTTGCAAACACCTCTCTCAATGTCGGATATTCTCATGGAAACCGAAGAAAAGGTTGCAGAATTAATGAAAGAAGGCGAACAACGTTTTTTACAATTTTTATATTTAGTAGATATTCCAGAGAAAGATTTTTTAGAACTAACAAGCGATGAAAAATTTATCTCGAAAATGGCACTTTTAATTGTTCAACGAGAAGCATATAAAATTTATTTGCGAAAGAAATACTCTTGAATGAGAGTTTTTGCCACGAATACACGAATTGAAAAACGAATTCAGTTGCAAAGTACCTTTTTATTGCCACGAATAAATTGTTTGGAGTTGTAAAGAGAATTGAAAATATTCAATCATAATCGGACTCCTTTTTGTCTATTACGCCGAATTATAACACACCTGAAAAAGTATTTTTTGATAAATTTAACCTAGAAAATAAAAAAACTTGCATTTGCTAGTTGAATCTACCAATCACAAATATGCAGCGTGACTTAACTCAGTGTCCAGAATTATATTGCAAGTCCAAAAAAAGAACTTACACACTTTAAGAGATACTGTCTTAAAAACCCCATCACAAAATCATTCCTGCAGCAACTGTAATATTTGTTTCTGCATCAATTAAAATAATGCTTCCCGTATTTCGGTTTCTGTCGTAACGGTCTACAAAAAATGGAACTGATGAATGAATGCTTATTCTTACGATGTCATTTGCACCAATCAATGTATCTTTCTCGATTCGATGTAAAGTATTAATATCTATTTTATATTTCAATTCTTCAACGAAACATTCGCCCTGATTGGTAGTGTGTTGAATAAGGTACTTTTGATTCATTTGCATTGGAGAATCAGAAAGCCAGCAAATCATTGCGTTGAAATCTTGAGTAATTTTCGGTGAATTATTCGGTCGAACAATCATGTCTCCTCGCTTAATTTCAATGTCATCTTCTAAATAAATACTCACAGACATTGGAGAGAATGCTTCCTGAATTTCTCTATCCATAGTTTCAATCTTTTTAATTCTTGTAACTGAACGCGAAGGCAATAACATTACCTCATCTCCTTTTTTAAAAACACCACCAGCAACTCGACCGGCAAAAGCATTTCTGTTTTCACCTGAATCAATCACGTATTGTACAGGAAAACGGCAATCGATATGATTGTAATCAGAAGCAATGTGGATATTCTCCAGAGTATGCAATAACGTTCCACCTTCGTACCAATTCATTTTGTCAGAGCGTTTCACAACATTATCACCATGTAAAGCACTCATGGGAATAAATCGAACATCTTTTGTGTTTAATTTGGCACTAAATTGCTCCAATTCCGCTTTTAACTGCAAAAATTTCTCTTTTGAATAATTGACCAAATCCATTTTATTTATGCAGTAAACAATGTGAGAAATTCCCAACATTGAAGCGATAAAAGAATGCCTTTTGGTTTGTTCTACAATTCCTTGCGTTACATCCACGAGAATGAGGGCCAGATTTGCTGTAGAAGCTCCGGTAATCATATTTCGAGTGAACTCAAAATGCCCTGGCGTGTCTGCAATGATGAATTTTCGATTCGGTGTAGCAAAATAGCGATACGCAACATCAATTGTAATCCCCTGCTCTCGTTCTTCTCGAAGTCCATCAGTGAGCAAGGCTAAATTAATCCCCTCTTTTCCTTTCTTCTCGCTGACTTTCTTAATAGAAGCCAATTGATCCTCAAAAATTGATTTTGTATCGTACAATAACCTTCCTATGAGAGTACTTTTTCCATCGTCCACACTTCCAGCTGTTGTAAACCGAAGTAAATCCATATCGAGATAAGACGCTTGTGAATTCTTCATTGTATTCGATTAAAAATAACCCTGTTTTTTACGATCTTCCATGGCAGAATCACTTCTTTTATCATCCGAACGACCACCTCTTTCGGTTATTCGAGAAGATGCCACCTCATCAATAATTTCTTCCAATGTTGTTGCATCACTTTCAAATGCTCCAGTACAAGTAGCATCACCAATCGTTCTAAAGCGAACTTTTTTCAATGTTACTTTTTCATTCTCTGCTAATTGAACAAAATGTGTCTTTGCCATCAAAATTCCATCTCGGACAAAGCATTCTCTTTGGTGAGAAAAATACAATTTGGGTATTTCTAAATTTTCTTGAAGAATGTATTGCCACACATCCATTTCTGTCCAGTTAGAAATTGGGAAAACACGAAAATGTTCTCCATCTTTCTTTTTGCCATTGAATAAATTCCACAATTCTGGACGTTGGTTTTTGGGGTCCCACTGTCCTTTTTCATCTCGATGAGAGAAGAAGCGTTCTTTTGCTCTTGCCTTTTCTTCATCTCTTCTTGCTCCACCAATGGCACAATCAAATTGATATTGTTCAATCGCATCCAATAAACTGGTGGTTTGCAAAGCATTCCGACTTGAACCAATACCGCTTTCTTCTTCCACACGACCTTTATCGATAGATTCTTGTACAGAAGCAACAATCAACTTTACGCCCCTTTTCTTGATTAACTCATCTCTAAAAGCAATTGTTTCAGAAAAATTATGCCCTGTGTCCACATGCATCAATGGAAAGGGATTGGAGCTGGATAAAATGCCTTTCTTGCTAAATGAAAACAAACCAAAGAATCTTTTCCTCCAGAGAATAACAAAACAGGTCGTTCGAATTGAGCAGCAATCTCTCGTAGAATAAAAACGGCTTCAGCTTCTAATTCTTGAAGATGATTTATTGTATAATTATTCATGCATCAGTGAATTATTTCTTATTTTTTCCACCAATTCTCAAATCAATTTTATAATAGAAAATAGGTAAGAATCCTAACTGTGTTTTTTCAGAAATCGGTTCTGCAGAAGGGTCAGCAAGATTCGGTGCATAAGCCAAACTCAATAAGTTTCTCGAATTAAAGATGTTTACTAAATCTAACCCTATTTCATGTGTCGTTCTTCTTGCGTTAAATTTCCAATTGATTTTAAGGTCAGTTCTAAAATAATCATAGAATTGTCTTTCATTAAAACCTTGGTCAAGATATACAAGATCGCTCACCGCCTGAGAAGCAGCAACATCAACATACCCATATCGCTGACCTCCAGCAGTTGTTATTTTTACACCAAGTGAAATTGATTGCTTTGCATTAATTTTAAATTCTTTCCCTGCCAAGAAATTGACGATGTAAGCTCCATTGTAAGAAGTATTTCTTAAAACACCATCACTTCCATAATACTTAGAATCGTAAATTGTAGCAGAAATCAAGAAGAAAAATGATTTATCAAAGAATTTTTGAAGCGTCACTTCTAAACCATAGTTGTATCCTGTTCCTGTATTTTTTAAATCTTCTGGGAAAAAACGAGAAAAACCACTCCCCATATTTATCAAAGAGAAAGAAGAAGGTGCTACGGTTACTGGAATGTTATACAAATATTGATAATATGCTTCTGTCTTAAAAGTTAAACTTTTCTTGAAGGCTTTTTCGTAACCTACAACAGAATGTAAACTTTTTGTAAAGTCCATGTCTTTATTCTGATAGGTTCTTGTTCCCGTAATTGAATCCGTTTGATGATATAAATAAGTATATTGAGGTTGCGTTTGACTGTGCATTCCCGCACCAGCACTTAATGCTTGTCCATTTTTTAAATTCCAACGCCAACCTAGACGAGGCTCAGCAATACTGTAACTATTGCTCAAACTAAAATATTGATTGTGCAAACCTGCTGTAAATGACATTTTCTCTGTGATTCTCCACTTCCATTGCACAAAAGCTTGAATTAAAGCAGAAGTTCCTTTATAATCCCATCGTCGACTAAAGTCAGAATGATTGGCAGAAGAATGTCCTGGTTTCAACACAGAATCAATCATATTGTAGATATACATATCTGCGTTAAATCCTGTTTTAATCAAATGCTTTTTATTGATCTTATGATTCAGAGAAAAATATGCCGATGCTTTAGACATTGCAAAAGTGTAATCCAATAATTTATATTTATCAAGCAGTGTAATGTTATTATTTGAATCAATACTTCTCACGAGAAAGTCATGTTGAGCACTTTGTTTTTCGTATGAATACGCAACCGTTGACGTAATGTATGTTTTCTCATTCAACGATTTTTTTAAAGAAAGACCAGCTACACCCATTGCTGTACTAAAATATTGATCTCGATCTCCTTCACCGTACAGTTCTTCCGAATATTTCGTTTGGTCAGAAATAACAATATCAATTGTACTTGCACCACCAATAGCAAATAATGAAAGTTGCGCACCATTTTTAAGTTTCCAATTCAATTTAAAAGCGCCATCACCATAAACGGGTATTGCATCTGTTCCAAGGTTAATCCCAATTTTTTGGAAAATACTCAATGTTGAATATCTTCCCATCACGAGATAACTTGCATTTCCAGACTTACTCATTGGACCCTCGGCCATTATTTCTGTCCCAAGAAAACCAAACTGACCTGTAAATTCATGACGTTCATTGTTCCCGTTCCTTAATTTTAAATCGAAAATACCTGAAGTAGAGTTTCCGTATTCTGCAGGGAAAGCACTCATAAAAAAGTCAGAATTTCCCAATATCTTGTTGTTTAAGATCGAAACTGGTCCTCCTGTACTCCCCGCAATTGCAAAGTGAGAAGGATTTGGAATGTCAATCCCCTCAATTCTCCAAACAACACCTAAAGGTGAATTTCCACGTATCACAATATCATTTCTTGAATCGTCTGCTCCACCGACTCCTGCAAAATTAGATGCCATTCGAGCAGGATCTGAACGAGAACCTGGATATCTGTCGGTTTCAGCGACAGAAAATTGTTGAGCAGAGACTAAAGCTAACTCATTGATAACATCTCCTTTCTTTCTTGCGGTTACCGTAACCTCTTCATGTTCTTGAAAACTTTCCTGCAACGGAATTTCAAGGATAGATTGTTTCCCTGAATTTACATCTAGGGTAGTACTTTTAGAATCGTAGGTTAAGAACTGAATCAACATTTCATATTTACCAACTGGAACATTTTTAATAGTAAATGCACCATCTCCGTTGGTGATTGCTCCAAATTTTTGAGTTGAATCAGAAACGGAGAATAACTGAACTTTAGCACCGAAAATTGGATAGTGAGTTTCAGAATCAAACACATTACCACGAACATCTTGTTTTGGTTGTGCAAAAGCGGTGAAATTTAAAAAAAGTAAAAGGGAAAAAACGAACTTTTTTGACATGGTTCTAAACTTATTTTTTTGCTAAGTTATAATTTTCTTTGTATTCTTCAATTGTCCATTTCTTCATATACACTGTTCTGAAATCAAAATAATTAAGTGCGTTAAAATGTAAATTTCTTATATACGACTCAGTTATTTGGATATCACCGGAGTACCAAAGAGGAATAATTGGGGGGTCTTTTAATAATTCAATTTCAGCTTTTGAAAAATTTGCCATTTGTTCAGATTTTTTTTCTGAACTTTTTGCCCGATCAATAAATTCATCAAACAAGAAGTTATTGTACCGACTTTTATTAAGGTGAGATGACATATCAGATGATTCAGGTACAAAATCACCATAAAAATTCATTAAAAAACTTTCTGGCGATGGATAATCCGCCGCCCAACCCAATCTAAAAATATCACCGTCCCCATTCGCTCCATCCTCATTTAATTGCTCAAAATTTGACCCATCAATGTTTACATTGATTCCGAGAACGCGAAAAATTTGTTTCGAGAACTCATCCGCAACAGCAGAATGTACATCATTGATACTGTATCTTAGATTAACTGAACCAAACCCTTCACCACCAGGATACCCTGCTTCAGCCAACAGTTTTTGGGCCAACTCAGGATTATACGTGTACCCTACTTTTTCTACACCTTTAAAATCGTACCCTCTTAAAGCATTTCTCACAGGAGGAATGATACCATATTTACCAATTTCATAATACTGATTTCTTAAAATCTCACGACCGATAACTTCTTTATTTATAGCATAGTTAAATGCTTTTCGAACCAAAGTACTTTTAAAACGCTCATCCTCCATATTGAAATAATAGAATTGTGATTCTAAAAGTGGATTATTTTCAAGAACAAGAAGCGGAGGTTCATCACCGTTCACATTAAAATCTTTAATTCTACCCTCTAACATACGCGTAATTCTACTTGTGGGTAAACCAATAATTAAATCCAACTCACCATTCTCAAACATTCTTAATTGTTCTAACTTTCTACTTTGAAAATCAAAAATAAGACTATCTAAATACGGTAAAGCATTGCCGTTTTCATCATTTTGATAATAATCGACGTTGCGAGTTAAAATTAATTTAGGAACTTCATCATCAATAAAGTTGGAAAAGAGGAAAGGCCCCGTACCAATTTTATCCGTTTCAAATCCGGCTTCAATTACCTTTTTTGAACTGATAAAAGTCGCGGTATTTGCCATTTTATTTAAAAAGTTTTTGTCCTCATATAAAAGATCAACTGTTAAAATATTTTCTTGAACCGAAAGTCCTGAAATTGATTCTGCTTTTTTCATAAAAAACTCTTCCGCTCCGGTTAATAAACCTTTGAAAATCATTTCATATGCCGCAGGTGCAGACCCATCCTCGTTGGGAGTGCATGCTATTTCAAAAGAATATATAATGTCTTCTACCGTGAGTAACCGTTCTTTTTTGTTTTTGAAAACTTTATGTGGATGAAACATCACATCCTCCCTTATTTTAAATTGATACGATTTTTTATCGTCACTTACCCTCCATGAATCAGCTATCATAGGACCAACACGTAGAGTTTGAGGGTCAAAAGCAACCAATCCTTCTGAAATTTGATTAATAATAGCAGCGGAATAATAGTCCATCACCTGTCGTGGGATGAATGTAGATGGTTGGTTTTCTAAAGCCATTGTTAAAGAACCTCCACTAAACTCATACCGCTGCCTATTATCTTGACTGCAAGAGATAAAGAAAAAGAAACTGATTAGTAATAATAAAAATCTCGTCATTAAATTAAATTCGGTTAATAAATAAAGTGTTAAATAAACAAGAAAACATATCTAATCTGTGTAATTATAGCACTTAGTAAAAATCTAATATACAGTAATTCAATGAATAACTCATAAGTTTGTGTGGAATTTGTGAATAAATTATTATTTTTTCGTTAAAACTACTAAATAAATAAAAAACATACTATATTTGTGAGTTATTGAGTTTGTTTTTATGCTCATTAATGCACAATTATATTCTAACTAATGAAGAATTATATTTTAACATTTTTGTTTTTTTCTTTGAGCATCATTGCTTTTGGAGCACTGTCTGTTGAAGGAACTTACCAAGGTAAAAACCTATACATTCAGAATCCAATGGACGATGAAGGTTTTGGTTATTGCGCAACAAAAGTGACCGTAAACGGAGACATCATGCCTGGAGGAACAAGTATGGGAGCTTTCGAAATTGATTTCTCATTATTTAATATAGCCATTGGTGAGCCTGTTTTTATCATGATTGAACATCATGATGGTTGTAAGCCAAAAGTGTTAAATCCAGAGGTGTTATTGCCACGTTCTACTTATAATGTTTCTGAAATGAACATTACAACTGAAGGAAAATTATCATGGACGACTACTGATGAACAAGGTAAACTTCCTTTTATTATTGAACAATACAGATGGAACAAATGGGTTACAATTGGAGAAGTAGAAGGAAAAGGAAGTGGATCTGTCAATTCTTATGAATTTATGGTCACACCTCATTCTGGAGAAAACACAGTTCGTGTTGCTCAAATTGATCACTCTGGAACAAAAAGACCTTCAAAAGAAGTTAAATTTATTTCAACAGCACCTGTCGTTACAAAAACACCTGTGAAGGTTAAGAAAGAGATTAAATTCATCACAAATGGGCAGCCGACAGAAACACGTTATGAAATTTACGATGCTTATGGTAACATCGTGAAAAAAGGTGTGGGATCTTCAGTAAATTGCTCAAATCTTCTTCGTGGTGTTTATTACATCAACTTTGATAACGTGAACGAAAAGTTTATCAAAAACTAATTTCAAAACTCTTTTTCTCATTCGATGATAAAAAAAATCGAACACCTTGGTATTGCTGTTGATGACATCAATGAATCATTGAAGGTATACGAAAACCTTTTAGGAACTTCATGTTACAAAGAAGAAATTGTTGAATCGGAAGGAGTTAAAACTGCATTTTTACATGTTGGCGAATCTAAAATTGAACTTTTGCAGGCCACAAACTCTACCTCTGCTATTGCCAAGTTTCTAAAAAAAGGGAGAAAAGGGTTTCATCATGTTGCTTTTGAAGTGGATGATATTGACGCTGAATTGGATCGATTAAAAAAACTCGATTTCATTCTAATTCATCAAACTCCAAAAGACGGTGCTGACAATAAAAAAATTGCTTTTCTACACCCTAAATCTACCGAAGGATTGCTCGTAGAACTTTGTCAAGAAAAATAATGAAACAACTCCTCTCTTACAGGTAAGTGTAAAGTCTTCAATCCGGTTTTTTTTGCTCCTTCTATATGCTGAATAGAGTCATCAATAAATAATGTTTTCTGAGCATTAAGCTCGTTATCTTGAATCACTTTGTTAAAGATTTCAACATTTGGTTTTCGCATATTCACCTCGTGAGAATAATATACTTTTTCAAACAATTCTTTGGGTGACTTATCTGAAACTAAATCCCATCGTCGATTGGCAAGATCTATATGCAATGAGTTTGTATTGCTCAATAAAAAAATACGAACCCCTTGATTATTTAGTTTTGCTAAAAGTTGAATCGATTCTTTAGGCACATCTAAAATCATAGCGTTCCAAGCATGAACAATTTGGTTAGGTGAAGTACCTTTCGGTGCATATGAAAGTAATTGATTTATGAAAAACTGAGGCGAAACTCTTCCTGTCTCAAAGTCATTAAATAAATTAGACTGATTAGCCTGAGAGTACATCGCTTCAATATCAATAATACCTACACTTCTAAATGCATCAAGTGTAGCCTGATAATTAATATTAATAATCACACCACCGTAATCAAAAATGACTGCTTCAACTTTTTTCATATCTCAAAGAAAAGAAAAAAAAGGGTTTCCATCTTATTTCAAACACATATTTGTATATTGCTTCTATGAAATTGTACCTCAACAAAAAAGAATACATTGACACTAATATTCCATTAGATCTTTCAATGTCACTCGAAAACACACCTAATAATCCTAGAGCATGGTACGTAGAACCTCCTGTATTTGAGACTGTCCGTACGGAAAACTATGTGGGATCAGTAAAAGAGGGAGGAAGTGTAAACTTTCGTGATATTAGTTTCAATCCACATGGTCACGGAACACACACAGAATGTCTAGGTCATATTACAGAAGAAATTTATTCTATTAATAAAACATTGGATACCTATTTTTTTAAAGCTCAATTAATCAGTGTGGAACCCGAGGTGAGGAGGAATGAAGATGGTGAGGAGGATTTAGTTCTTTTGCCAAAACATTTTAAGAATTTACCTCCAAATACGGAGGCGATTATTATTAGAACTTTACCAAATAACCCAATTAAAAAATCAAAAGATTATTCTTCCACCAACCCCCCTTATTTTGATGAGACTTGTGTTCAGTTTTTTCTTGAAAAAGGTGTAGTACACTTACTCGTTGATTTACCATCTGTTGATAGAGAGAATGATAATGGGGAACTTGCTTTCCATCATGCTTTCTGGGAGGTTCCCGAAAACCCAAATTTTGAACGAACCATTACAGAGCTTATTTATGTCGACGACGCAATAGAAGACGGAGCATATATTTTAAATTTACATGTTGCCCCTTTTGAAAATGATGCAGCTCCGAGTCGTCCAGTTTTATACAAAAAACAAAGAGCTGAATAAATTCAGCTCTTTGCAGTAGTAAGTTATTTTTCAATATCGCAGTAGTAATGCAATTTCTTTGTAGTAAAACAAAGTGAAAATCAGGAATTTCCAAAAGGTGTGCAAAGCACATTTTTGAATTGGAAGTTAAGAACTGTTATACTCTTTAATCAAACTAGAAAATGAAACTGCCTCTCCAAGCAGTGTATTTACTTCCAATATTTCAAAAAACTTAAAGAAAATTCCTGATATTTCTCCTTATTTCTATTTCAAATATAGAGCAAATATTCGGTTTAAATCTTTCAAATGAATATTCTAGTAGTATGAATGAATATTTTATGGGTTTGAACGAATAATGAATTATAAGTTCTCAAGCCTTTGAAAGAAAACTTCTCTTTTAGCAGGTGATAAAGGTACTTCAGAACCATCTTTCATCACAACAGCCCCTCCATCTTTCTTATCATATCGGTCGATATAATTTAAGTTAATCAAATGAGATTGCTGAACACGTAAAAAGTTATGCCCTGACAAAAGTGTTTCATACTCTTTTAATGTTTTAGAAACAAGGATCTTTTTATTGTCTAAGAGAAAAAAAGATGTGTAATTTCGGTCAGATTCACAACGAATAATTTGATCTAATTCCACAACATGAACACTTTCTTGTGTTTTTAAAACCAAACGCTTCTTTTCTTTAGGGTTCATATTATTTTCTAAAACCTCAAATTGTTGATGATCACTTTTTTCATCCACCAATGCGATTGCTTTTTCAAGGGAAGATTTCAATTC
This sequence comes from Bacteroidota bacterium, assembly GCA_024280155.1. Classification (GTDB taxonomy): domain Bacteria; phylum Bacteroidota; class Bacteroidia; order Flavobacteriales_D; family Crocinitomicaceae; genus UBA4466. The sequence goes on along the minus strand of JAJRQQ010000010.1, from coordinate 33,864 downwards.
AGACAAATCAACCGGTTTTAACAAATAATCCAATGCACTAAATTTTATTGCTTTAATTGCAAATTCTTCGTGGGCAGTGATAAATATTACTTCAAAATTCTTGTTAGGAACAGACGCCAAAACGTCAAAACCTGTTCCGTCAGGCATTTGAATGTCTAAAAAAACAATGTCTGGTTGATGTTTTTCTATTGCAGCGATACCTGATTGAACATTCTCTCCTTCTGGAAAAGTTTGAACATCCATCCCAAAGGAGTCAATCATTTTTGCAATCAATTCTCTCGTTCTATTTTCATCATCAATAATTAAAACTTTCTTCATCTTTTCAATTTTTAGTCTGTTGGGTTATTATCTACACGGTAGGGCAATGAAATTAGCACTATAGTTCCTGTTTCCAATTCTTTATTGTAATCTTCAACTATTAACTCCCCTTCGCTATTGTATTTTCGGTTTAAATTTTCTATTCGTTGACTTGTAATGTCCATAGCCATACTCTTATGCGCTGAACTTTTCTTATTTTTACTTGAGCTTTTTCTTCCAATTCCATTATCGATAATGGAGATTTTCAACATTTCGCCTTCCTTTTTAAAGTTTACATGAATAAAACCACTCTTCACTGTATGTAATTGACCATGTTCAATTGCGTTCTCAATAAATGGCTGAGTAATCATTGGTGGTATAACGGCGTGTTCATTATAAAGTTGCTCATCAGCTGTAATTTCAAAATCAAATCGATCCTCAAAACGCAATTTTTGCATGCCTAAGTATTTTTCTAAAATCTCCATTTCTGTTTCAATATGAATGGCTTTTTTAGGCGAGTTCTCAAGTATTAATCGCATCAGTCGGGAGAAATTCACCAAGAATTTAGAAGAATTCACTGTATCATTGTCATAGATATAACTCTGAATCACTGACATTGCGTTAAACACAAAATGGGGATTCATCTGTGTCCTCAAGAGAGTTTGGGACATTTCAGCTTCTTTCTGTTGTTGCTTTATTTTTGTTTGATTCCAACGGTAAAAAAGAATAACTCCTCCAAGTACAATAATAATCAAGATAGCAACGATAATGTACATTTGAAAATTATTTCTCAACTGACTGTTTTCTAATTTTGTTGAGGTAATTAATTTTTCCTGTTGCTGTCTTTCCAACGAATCTGCTTGTGCCTGAATCAAACGATCTCTTTGTTCAGAACGATAAGACTCACTCAACTCCGCAATTTTTGTTGCAGATTGAAGAATAGTATTACTGTCAACATAATTCAAATATAACTCAAGGTATTCCAACGATTTATTCTTATCATTAATTTCTTTATAAACGTTTGAAATTACTCGGTAAGTATGATAAATCTGATTCTTTGCTCCATAATCTTTTCTAATTTCAATCGAACGATTCAAGTATTCTAATGCTTTCTTATACTTTTTTTGTTCTTTAAAAATTGTCCCAACATTATGATAAACACCTGCAATTTCCTCTTTATTACTCGTCGATTCATAATACACCAATGCTTGATTAAAATTACTCGATGCTTTATTGTATTTTTTCTGCGCTTTATAAATCTTACCGAGTATATTATACGTCCGACCAAGACCATTATAGTCATTCAATTCTGTAAGATGAACAATAGCGCTGTTTGCATTTTTTATTGCCTTTTGATAATCTTTTCTATCCAATTGTACAGATGCTAGTTGTGTTTGAGCAAGTGCTACCTGTCTTAGGTCATGAATACTTCGTGCGTATTTTAAGGATTGATTATAATAATATTCTGCATCGTTCAAATTGAGAATCAATTGCTGATCTTGCCCCAATTCTCTAGTGTATTGAGCCAATAAAAGAACATTGTGTACTTCTTGAATCAATTGAAGGGAGATCAAGTTCTTCGCAACACTCACCTCTATTTGACCAAAAAAATCATATATTCTTGCTTGAGTATTAAATGCTCCTGCGAGAGTGACTTTATCCTTAGAATTTCGAGCTGTTTGAATAGATTTATCCACATAAAACAACGCAGAATCTTTCTCATTGGCATACATAAAATTCAAAGCAAAATAGGCATACGCTTCACTTTGGTCATTTTTTTTCGTTCTCTTTTGGCTATTCGAATGCAGTTTCTGAAATAAAACTCAGCAGTTTCAAATTCTTGCATACTGGTGTGATAATACCCTAAATGTCTATAAATTTTAAACCGTACATCCTCAGATTCTATCTTATTTAAGAAGGGCTGACAAGCAAGAATTGTTTTATAATATTCATCTAAATCTCCTTTGATAAACGCAATCTCGGCATTATAAAACAGAGCATTAAATCGAGTAATATCATAAAAAACACGACTTTCCTCTAAAATTATTTTCCGGATAGAATCGGCTTTCTCAATATTGTTTTCTTTGTAATATTCACCCAAAACCATAATTCGATTGAATCTTTTTTTGGGGTTGCTTTCTTTTTCAATGGACTGAATAAGGTGAATTTCTTTAGAATGCTGTGACCAACTATTTATCCCAAGAAAGCAGAAGATAAACAGAATAACAAACCGAATATGTGTCCTTTTTTTATTCATTTTGAGTAAAAATAGCGAAATCAAATTGTAAAACAGAAGGAAAAATCAATATTTATCCTTTTCTATTCTTTATTCTTTACCTAAATTCTCCATTTCTACCCTTTAACAGTTAGAATAGTACATTTAGAAAATGTATCTTTGCGCCTACATAAAGTCAGAATCATGGAATATAATTTTAGAGAAATCGAATCAAATTGGAGAAAATTTTGGGCAGAGAATAAAACTTTTGCTGCAAAAGACTTTTCTGACAAACCAAAATTTTATGCCCTTGATATGTTTCCTTATCCTTCTGGAGCTGGACTACACGTCGGTCATCCTCTAGGGTATATTGCTTCAGATATTTATGCACGTTACAAAAGGTTGAAAGGTTTTAATGTTTTACACCCAATGGGTTATGATTCTTTTGGTCTTCCTGCAGAGCAATATGCCATTCAAACAGGTCAACACCCAAGCATTACAACAAAAGAAAATATTGCTCGATATAGAGACCAAATGGATAAAATTGGGTTTTCTTTTGATTGGGATAGAGAAATTAGAACATCTTCTCCAGAATATTACAAGTGGACGCAATGGATTTTCAAACAACTTTTCAATGCGTATTACGATAATGACACGAATAAAGCCGAGTCAATCGAAAAATTAGTTTCCGTTTTTGAAAAAGATGGAAATATTGCAGTGAATGCATGTACAGATAAGGAAGATGTTTTTACAGCGGTAGAATGGAATAATTATTCTGATGTAGAAAAAGAAAAAGTATTACAAGAATATCGCTTGGCTTATTTGGCTGACTCATGGGTAAATTGGTGTCCTGCACTGGGAACTGTTCTTGCGAATGATGAAATCGTAAACGGTGTTTCTGAACGTGGTGGACATCCAGTTCAACAGAAATTAATGCGCCAATGGTCAATGAGAATTAAAGCGTATGCTGAACGTTTATTGACGGGGTTAGAAACCATTGATTGGACAGACTCTATCAAGGACCAACAACGAAATTGGATTGGAAAATCAGTGGGTGCTTCTGTAAAGTTTGAGATAGAAAACGATGAGAACAAAATAGAAGTCTTTACCACTCGCCCAGATACAATTTTTGGAGTTTCATTCATGGTTTTAGCACCAGAACACCCTTTTGTCGATAAAATTACAACTTCTGAGTACAAAGAAGATGTCGAAAGATACAAAAAAGAAGCTGCACTAAAATCTGAACGAGATAGACAAGCAGACGTGAAAAATATCACAGGTCAATTTACTGGTGCTTATGCCATTCACCCATTCTCTGGAGAAAAAATTCCTGTATGGATTGGTGATTATGTTCTTGCTTCCTACGGAACTGGGGCAGTAATGGCAGTTCCTTGTGGTGACCAACGTGATTGGGATTTTGCTAAACATTTTAATATCGAAATTAAAAACATCTTTAAAGATGTTGATATTTCTGAAAAAGCTTACACGGAGAAAGAAGGTGTAATTACAAATTCTGATTTCTTGAATGACTTGAAAATCAAAAAAGCCATGAAATTGGCGATATACGAAATTCAACAACGTGGAATTGGACAAGGTGAAACAAATTACCGATTAAGAGATGCAGTTTTTTCTAGACAACGCTACTGGGGAGAACCTTTCCCTGTTTATTATAAAGGAGAAACGCCTTATTTGGTGGACGATAAAGATTTGCCGATTACATTGCCTGAAGTCGATAAATATTTACCTACAGAAGATGGCGAACCACCTTTGGCTAGAGCAACAAAAGATGCTTGGAATCATTTCGAAGGCGATAGAATGGAATTTAATACAATGCCTGGTTGGGCAGGAAGTTCTTGGTACTTCTTACGCTATATGGACCCGAAGAATGAAAACGAATTCGTTAGTAAAGAAAAGGTAGATTATTGGAAAAATGTAGATTTATACATCGGTGGTTCTGAGCACGCTACAGGGCATCTTTTGTATGCTCGTTTTTGGACAAAATTCTTAAATGATATGGGATTCATTCCTTTTGATGAACCTTTCCAAAAAATGATTAACCAAGGAATGATATTGGGAAGAAGTAGGTTTGTTTATGAAGTCTCTCCTATAAGAATTAATCCATTATTTGATAATGACAGTAGTGAGTTAGAAACTTTTGTTTTGTTTTATAATAGATACGACTTAACTCAATTACCAAAAGTTTATTGTTCTAGAAAAGAATTAGATAATTTTAAGGTAACAGGTGAAATTTCTCAAAGAGTATTAAATAAATTAAATGAAATTGAAGAGAAATACAGAGATGTAATTACAAATAATTCTCTTAATATTATTGCTAAATTTGATTTAACAGAATATAGACCAATCCACGTTGACATATCAATGGTTGACAATGACATTCTCGACATCGAAGCTTTTAAAAACTGGAGAGAAGAATACAAAGATGCTGAATTCATTCTCGAAGACGACGGAACCTTCATCTGCGGACATGAGGTAGAGAAAATGTCAAAATCAAAATTCAATGTGCAAACTCCTGATGAGTTGGTTGATCAATTTGGTGCAGATACTTTGCGAATGTACGAAATGTTTCTCGGGCCTTTGGAGCAATCTAAACCGTGGGATACCAAAGGAATCAACGGTGTACATAACTTCTTACGAAAATTGTGGCGTTTATTCCACGATGACCAAGGAAATGTTTCTTTGGATGAAAAAGAACCTTCAAAAGATGCGTTAAAAACTTTACATAAAACCATTAAGAAAATTACCGATGATTTAGAACGTTATTCGTTCAATACGGGAGTTTCTGCTTTTATGATTTGTGTGAACGAACTAAATGACCAAAAATGCAACAATAAAGCAATTTTAGAAGAATTGGTGATTATGCTTTCGCCTTATGCTCCTCATATTTCTGAAGAATTATGGGTTAAATTAGGTCATGTTGCAGGAACTTTGAGTTATGCTACTTTCCCAATTTTTGATGAAAGTCATTTAATCGAGGCAAATATAACTTACCCTGTTTCTATCAATGGTAAAATGCGATTTAAGATTGAATTACCAACAGAAATGAATCCAAAAGAGGTAGAAAAAGAAGTTTTAGCACATGAAGTTGCTCTTAAATGGTTGGACGGAAAAGCACCTAAAAAAGTGATTGTTGTCCCTGGGAGAATTGTGAATGTTGTGTTGTAAAATACAAGGTGGAGGATATATTGTATACCCTCCATTTTTTACGATAAAATTTTTACTTAAAATCCTTCAAATAAATTTTACATCATAATTCCTTTCTCCAACTCTATCGCTTTTGGAAATAAGATGTTATTCTCAATATGAATGTGCTGAAATAAATCGTTTTGATACGCTTCTAATTTTGCATACAGAGCATTAAAAGTATTACAAGCATCTTCTGGTGGCGTAAAATCATTGGTTAATTTCTTAATCTCTTTGATAATATCACCAGCACCATCATGTTCTGCTTCCATCACATTAATTGGATTTTGCAAACTTCCAAAAGGTGGCGTATTGTATGCAGTTCCATTTTTTTGAGTATTCGCAATTGCTTTGATGTTTGGAAAAAGAATCATTTCTTCTTTCTGCATGTGTCCCAATAATTCATCTACAAGTGCGTGTGCTAATTCATTAATGCGAATAACTTCTGGGTGAGAATGACCATGTACTTGCGCCACTTTCTCAGAATATTGCAATAAAACAGGACTTTCTCTTTCAACAAATTTATGGTGTGTGTTGACAACAAAATCGGCCAAGAAATCAAGGTCCCAAGAAGCATAATCATGGGTTGAGAAAACTGTTGAAGAACGCTGCTCAATCTCTGCCACAATTTCGTCGATATTTATACTGTTTTCTTGGCAAACTGTAGATAATTTTACACCTCCACCACAACAAAAATCAATGTCGTATTTCTTAAAGACATCTCCAGCTTCTATTTTATCCGTTACAATTTCAGCAACGGTCATTGTTTTATAGTTTTTCATCTTTATTTATTTTTTCTTGCAAAAATACAAGCTCTCTCTGATTTAAGAAATGACGTTTCTCATGTTTGACTTTAAAGCTATTTCAATTTTTTCAACTCATTTTCCAAACGCTCAATGACTTTGTTTTTCTCAGCAAGTAAACGCTCATACAGCTCATTTTGTTTTGAGTTTAACTCTTTGATTATACTCGAATTATAATTCAACGTATTGTTGTGAATATTAAGCGTAATCTCTTCACAACTTTCCAAATTTTTAGGATCTACATTTAATATTTTAGATATTTGTTTTAAACGCTGACTTGAAATTTTAGAAGAGCCATTTTCTAATTGAGCATAAGCAGGCTGTGAAATATCCATTTGACTAGCCATGTATTCTTGTGTAAGATTGTTATATTCTCTTATTTTTTTTATCTTTAAACCTATTGAATTCATTTTGATAATTTTATATTATAAGCAAATATAAATAAATTATAAGTGAGACTTTCTTTTTTTAGAGAAAAAATAAATATGTTTGGCATTATTAAAAAGAAAATGCTGACACTTTCTCTTTACAAAAAGAGTAATCTATCTGATGTCAGACGGATAACTTTACGCAATCTTTACTGTCGTAGTTACCCACAATGCGTGAGTAAAGATAGAAAACAATCTGTGGGATTATTTTAATAAAAATAAATATGAAATCAATTAAAAATTTTGAAGGCAAAAAAATTTCAAACACATTCCAGTCTCAAACTAAAGGAGGAGGTATTGTAACCCAACAAACAAATGATGCTACCGATGTGAGAATAGGTAAAACTGTATTCACCAATCTTCTTGACGGAACGATAGGGAATGGGGATAGAATAAAATTTGATTAGATTTTCACTATCAGAGAAGGGGGGGACCCCTCTCTTTTATTTTTATTAACTTTTTAAATCAAATGAAAAAATTCTTTCTTTTAACTTTTATATTATTGATTCAATTTGTTTGTTTATCAAAAAACATCTATAAAAAGTATTCAGAAGAAATACAAATAAGTGAGAAATACATAATTGAAAACAAATTAGATTCAGCTCTTGATAACTACCTGATAGTATTAAAAAAGTACAATTATCCATATGCTAAACAATTGATTCAAGCAGCATACATTTCTTGTTATGTTGGCAGTAAACCCAAGTTGCTCTTTCTTATCACAAAAGCGATTGAGAGAGGTATGACAAAAAACGAATATAATTTTATTGTCAAAGTTTGGAATGATAACAATAATTATTTACTAGACAATAATTTATTTATTGAAAAAAGAACCATTTTCTTAAATCAATTAAATAAGTTAAAAATGGGAGAATATGCTAAGCTTGATTTAAGAAGAAAAGCAATTCGGTCAAAAATAATGAAAACTAATGAATTAAGATTCGAATACTTTACAGAAATGAAACAGTTAAGGAATCAATATATAAAGCTAGTAAATATATACGGTTACATAAATGATAAAGAAACGGGTCGAAGATTAAGTTATAAACAAGTTAGAAAGGTTAAGAAAGATAATTCTAAAGCATTCTATATTTGTCTGAAAAAAGACACTTTGTTTGATGAAGTACCATTCTTAAAGTTCAACCATAAAGACTCTAAGGCAATCTGGCTTTCTATGGATGTTGGCTCCTGGTTTTTAACCCACTACATCACTATGGACAACATAACTCAACTCGACACTTCGTTATTCAAGGTGATAGAAAAAGGTGTTAACGACCTTAAATTACCTCCTTATCTTCTTATAAACATGAAAGAGTCAACAAGATTAATCGAAAATGATTTTGGATTAACGTATTACTCAAGAACTTTACTTGAAACAAGGATGAATTATTATGAAAGATACAATTTGATAGAGAGAGTCAAAAAAACATAGATAAAAATAGAGTGGAATATGGTATCCGCACACTTTCCCTAGAGGAAAGGCTATTACGGGCATTGTTCAGACTTAAAACTAAGAAAGATTTACCACAATATTTTAAGAACAAAGACTTGGATCCTATTTTAAAAGAAAAAGGTTTATTTATAAGTTATATGGTATGATCTTTATAGTTTCTAATGATGTAGATGTCTCTACTAATAATGTAATCAAATATTTACGGCTTTATAAAATTCCTTTTTTAAGATTAACTGAAAGTAATTTTATCGAGTGTTTGAATATTAAAATATCAAACACTCAGTTTGAATTTGAATTTATTGTTAATTCAAAGAAATATTTATTTAGCGATATTGAATCTTTTTGGTTTAGAAAGAATGATTTAGAGCTATTTAAAAAATTTACTCTCAAATCTGATTTAAAAAATGAGTATAATGAAATAAATGATTATTTATTATCTTCAGAAATTCTAGCTTTAAAGGAGTATCTGATTTTTTTATTAGAGACGAAAACGTTTCTAGGAAACATTAATATGGGAGACGGTAACAAATTGATTAGTTTTATGCTTGCAAAAGAAGTCGGATTTATAATTCCAGAAACTCATGTTAGTTCTAGTTTAAATTATTTAATAAACAATTACGAAGACAAGATAATTAAACCTATTGAAGATAGTTTTATGCTTTTAAAAAACAATTCATGGTTTTACACCAAGTATGAGTTGTTAAATAAAAAATCATTTGAGAAGAAAACACTCAAAATTTTTCCGTCTTGTATCCAAGAATATGTTAATAAAAAAATTGAAATTCGAGTTTTCTACATTCATGGAAAATGTTATTCTATGGCTATTTTTTCACAACTTGACGAATCAACTAAAGTTGATTTTAGAAATTATAATTTTGATAAACTTAACAGAATGGTCCCGTTTAACTTACCCTTGAGCATAAATAACAAAGTAATAAAGTTTATGAAAAGAATGGGATTGAATACTGGTTCAATTGATCTTATTTTAAATAACGATAACGAGTACGTGTTTCTTGAAGTTAATCCCGTTGGACAGTATGGTATGGTTCAATATTACTGTAATTACAATTTGGACTCTTTAATATTTAATTTTTTAACAAATGAAAAACAATCTACCCCTTATTTTTGAAGGATATACCAAGCTTAAACCTAAAAACCCAAACACTAATTTATTAGTAAGGTCAGAAGTTTTTCAAACTTCTAAATTAAAAATTGATGCCTACTATAAAAGAATTTCAAATTATAAAAATGTTCAAAAATAAGCATCTTATTTTTTTGCGGATTGCCAAATAGTCAGTGGATATAAACAATCAATTATTTACGATTTAACACGTCCTTCTAATTCTAATGTGATTCCTCATTCCCTCTCAATTATTGTAAAGAAATTGGAAGTAGAATCAATAGATTCAGTTCTTAAATACTATTCTGACGAAAAAAGCAGAAGTAATATATTAGAATATATTGAGTTCTTAATAGAAAACGAATACGCAATAATAGGTGATTTATATTTGAAGCAACATCTAAGTGAAATGTCAATAACTGATTATAGACCTGAAATTGTTGAAAACTCAATTGTTTGTATAAGTAATTCAAATATTGAACCTATAATCAGATTCTTAAATGAGATTCAATTTTTTTTATGCAACAGATTAGAGCTAAGAATCCAAGAGTTGAGTATTAGTAATTTTGAAAAATTAATGAGTGCTTTCATCAATAGTACCTTTGTTTCAATTTTAATTCGCTCTAAATATATCAATGAGTTATTTAATTCTTCTATAGAGAAAATTATTAATAAAGAACAACGAATTTCTAAACATATTATTTATAATTCACCTCAATCTTCAGCTGTCGATAAATCTATTTATATACGAGAGAACACTGACTTTATTAACGATTGTGGCATTATCGAGTCTGATAATTTCAGTATTAACAGAGAAGTTTTTATTTCTAGTAGTTGTGCAAACACATGTTTAAGCAAGAAGGTGTCTATTAACTTTGATGGAAAACTCTGCTCTTGCCCTTCAATTGTTACTGACAACAAATACAATACTATTGAGTCTTTTATAAAAAGTAATCATTATAATGAATTAAAAAGGACTGTTAAAGATGAGATTGAAGTATGTAAAGATTGTGAGTATCGAAGAATGTGTATTGACTGCAGAGCATTTACAGACTCTAAGGAAAGACCTAATGCCAGACCTTCTAAATGTGGTTATAATCCATACATTGCCAAGTGGTCTCATGAAAAAGGTTATCGAAATTTAGCTGAATCAGGTGTAATTTCAAATGAAAAAGAATTTTCCATTAACCATAAGCGAATTACTCAAGTAAACAACGAAATTAATGAGGAATAAATTTGTTTTCTTCCTCCAACCTGACCAAATGGATTGCGGACCAACCTGCCTACGCATGGTTGCAAAACACTACGGTCGTTCCATTTCCTTAGAAAAACTCCGTAAACTCTCCGAAACCACCCGTGAAGGGTCTAGCCTTAGCAATATTGCCAATTCTGCCGAAAAAATTGGTTTCAGAACTTTAGGTGTTAAAATAGACTATAACAAGTTAAAAACAGAAGCACCTTTACCTTGTATTGTACATTGGAATCAAAACCACTTTGTAGTTGTCTATAAGATTCAGAAAGATACTGTTTGGATTGCTGACCCTGGTCACGGTCTTATAAAACTAACTAAAAAAGAGTTCCTTAAAAATTGGATAGGAGAAAATGCAACAGAAACAACCGAAGAAGGCATTGCTTTACTACTAGAACCTACACCTAAACTAAAACAATCAGAAGACGATGATGTAGAAACCCGTCAGGGTTTTTCTTTCTTGTATCAATACCTGTTTCGCTACAAAAAGTTTCTGTTTCAATTAGTCATAGGTCTTCTTGCGGGGAGTTTATTGCAACTTGTTTTTCCTTTTTTGACTCAAAGTGTTGTTGATATTGGTATTCAAAACCAAGACATTAGTTTTATTTACCTCATTCTCATTGCTCAACTCTTTTTATTTGCAGGAAGAACAGCCATAGAACTCATTAGAGGTTGGATTTTATTACATCTAAGCACACGTATCAACATTTCGCTCGTTTCAGATTTTTTTATCAAACTAATGAACCTACCCATCGCTTATTTTGACAGCAAAATGACAGGAGATATTATGCAACGTATCAATGACCACCAGCGTATTGAAAACTTATTGACCACAACCTCGCTGAATGTTCTTTTTTCGATGTTCAACCTCGTTATTTTTGGAGGAGTTTTGGCTTGGTACAACATTACTATTTTCCTTGTTTTTCTTGCAGGTAGTGTTCTCTATTTTATTTGGGTTGTCTTGTTTTTAAAAAAACGAAAAGACCTCGATTACAAGCGTTTTGCTCAAATGAGTGATGAGCAAAGCAAGGTTATGGAACTCATCAATGGGATGCAAGAGATTAAACTCCACAATGCTGAAAAGCAAAAACGTTGGAGTTGGGAATATCTGCAAGCACGCCTTTTTAAAATTGAAACGAAAAACCTTGCTCTACAACAAACACAAACCACAGGTTCTAACGTTATCAACGAGGTTAAGAATATTTTTATTACCATTCTTTCTGCAAAGTTAGTTATTGACGGAGAAATAACACTCGGTATGATGATGGCAATAACCTATATTATTGGTCAATTAAATTCTCCTATTCAACAATTAATTGGCTTTATTTATACCGTTCAAGATGCAAAAATTGCCATAGAACGTCTTTCTGAAATTCACAACAAAGAAGATGAAGAAATTATCGGAGAAGAAAAAACGCATCAAATTCCAGTTAACGCAGATATAGAGTTAAACGACATTAGTTTTCGCTATAAAGGTACTTCAAATAAAGTCATAGAAGAATTGAATTTAACCATTCCTACCAATAAAATAACTGCCATTGTTGGCGCAAGTGGTAGCGGAAAAACAACGCTTATGAAAATGCTCCTGAAATTCTACGAAACCGAAACTGGAGAAATGAAATTTGGAAACATCAACCTAAATACCATTTCGCAACGAACATGGCGAGCAAAGTGTGGGGTTGTGATGCAAGAAGGCTATATTTTTAACGATACCATTGCCAATAACATTGCTATTGGTCAAGAAACAATAGACCAAGAAAAGTTATTGAAAGCTGTGAAAATTGCCAATATTCAAGAGTTTATTTCTGGTTTACCTTTGGGCTTTAATACTAAAATTGGTATGGAAGGTGTCGGTATGAGTACAGGACAAAAACAACGCTTACTCATCGCTAGAGCCGTTTATAAAAATCCAGATATTATCTGTTTTGATGAAGCAACTTCTGCTCTTGATGCAAAAAATGAGCGTATCATTATGGAGAATCTACACGAGTTCTTCAAAGATAGAACAGCCATTGTTATTGCACACCGATTGAGTACTGTAAAAAATGCTGACCAGATTGTAGTTCTCGATAGAGGAAGAATCATAGAAAAAGGAACACATCAAGAATTGGTAAAATTAAAAGGAAGCTACTTTACGTTGGTAAAGAACCAATTAGATTTGGAGAAATTAAACACATAAAATATTGTTGACTGAGGCTCTCGAAGTCAACAATATTTTGTGTGTTTACGATAAAAAGAATAAATGCCAGAGAAAAAAGAACATATTAATTTACGAAGTGACAAAGTGCAAGAAATAATGTCGCACGTTCCAAACTGGATGATACGTTGGGGCATAACACTTATTTTTATCCTTATTGCACTTGGCATTTTCATCACTTGGTTCATCAAATACCCCGATGTTATAACGGGGTCAGCAACACTTTCTACAAAAGTTCCAACGGTAAAATTGTTCACTAAAAATTCAGGAGAAATAAACGCATTAAGCTGCACAGACCACAAAAAAGTAAAAAAAGGAGACATGATTGCACTCATAGAGAACTCTTTAGATTTACCTTCAAAAGAATACTTAGAAGTTCTTTGCTATGAAATAGAAACATCTTTAGAAGACAATGGAACCGATAGCTATCGGTTCAATGTTAATTTTGAAGATGAAGAACTTGTTTTTGGAACAATTCAAGCAGATTATCAAGCTCTAAAAACAGCTTATTTAGATTATAAATTCTTTTCTTCAAACAGCACGCAAAGAGTTCAGATTGCAAATTTAAGAGACCAAATTAAGAACTATACGATTCTTCGTTCAGTTGCTTATCAGCAATTAAACACCTCGCAAAAACAACTTTCAAGAGCACAAGAAAAATTCAAATCTGACAAGATTCTCTTTAAGAAGAATGTCATTTCTAAGATGGAATTCTACGAGGAAGAAAAGAAACTCATTCAAGCAGAAAACGAAGTAGGTAATTACAAAAAAGCATCCGTTGAAAGTTCGATTAGAATCACTGACTTGAAAAAAGAACTGGCGCAAATTTCTATTGAATACAACAAGCAAAAAAATGGCTTTCTGACAAAAATTAGAGCTTCTATAGGCATAATTAGGAATGCTATTGATAATTGGGGTAGAAATTTTGAGATTAAATCGCCCATTGATGGAGAGTTGTCATATCTCGAAAACGTTGCAGTAAATCAATTTGTAGAAAGCGGCAAAGCTTTGTTTGCAATTATTACAAATAATCAAGAATTTATAGGTTATCTAACCGTTCCTCAACAAGGTTATGGCAAAATTAAGATTGGGCAAAAAGTTAGAATCAAGGTTGATAATTATCCTTTTCATGAATTTGGACAATTAGATGGAGTTATTACTTCAATTTCACTAATAGCAACTGACGGTGTAGCTTCTACCAGTTCTGAATCGGCAAATCAAAAACAATATCGAGTAGAATTTAAGTTAAGCAAAGGATTGAAATCATCTTACGGTAAAACTTTTGAATACACTCCTGAAATGTCAGGTTCTGCCGAAATAATTACAAAAGATTTACGCTTAATGGAACGAATTTTCAATAAATTCATGACTGTTTTTGAATGATGAAGTATTTATTTTTCATATCACTATTTGTTGCATTTAACTCATTCTCACAAAATGGCTGGACATTAAATCAGTGTATTGATTCAGCATTACAGAACAATAAAATGTTACAGATGTCAGAAATTAATGTAAATAAAGCTGAAATCACACTCAAAACATCCAATCTTAGTTTTTTGCCATCAATAAACGCTGGAGGAACTCACGGTTATAATTTTGGGCAGACAATTGACCCTTTTACAAACACATTTGCAAATTCTAGGGTGCAATACAACAACTTTTATTTAAACAGTAGTGTTACACTTTTTGGTGGGCTGGAGAAGTATCACGCTAAAAAAATAGCAGAAGTCGATTATCAGTCTCAACTCTACAATTTAGAGATTGAAAGGCGAAACAAATCCATTGATATAACATTGGCTTATTTAAAAGCGAAATTGAATTTTGAAATCGTTGAAGTTGCCAAAGAACAACTTTCTTTAACACAATCACAAAAAGAGAGAACAGAGGTATTAGTGAATGCAGAAAGAATTACGCATAGTGACTTGCTTCCAATTGAAGCGCAATTAGCCAATGATGTCTACACACTCACAAAGGCAAAAAATGAGCTAAATTCTTCTTTGCTTCAATTGCAACAACTTATAGGAATTGACTATGATTCAACGTTTTCTCTAGCAAACGAGCAAACTTCTAGTTTAAATCAAAATGGTTCTAACTCTACATGTGCAGCACCGCTTGAAGTAAAAATATCTCAACTGAACATCGAAAAACAGTTACTAGAATCTAAACGAACCAAAAGTCAACTTTCCCCAAGCCTTGTTTTGAATGGTTCTTTGGGTAGTGGTTATTCAGAGAATAATAAATTTGTTGACCCTAACGGGGAACTTATTCCAAAGCCATTTGGAACACAATTAACCGAGAATTTTTATCAATCTGTTTCAGCAACGTTGAGTATTCCAATTTTTAATGGGTATAAAACAAGTAGTCAAATTAAAATTAACCAATTGGAATTAGAACGTGTTAGAATTGAGGGTGAACAATCTTTGCTTGAGTATGACAATAGAATTCAGCAATTTAAAATGGATGTTGCTAACGCAACTTCTTTGTATGAATCTGCAAAACAACTTCAAGTTTCTTCTAAATTAGAATTTGAGAACAGCCAAATTAAGTACGATAACGGAGTAATTAACTTTGTTACTTTTATAGAATCAAAAAATGTTTTTTTAAAGCAGAATCAGAAATGATACAAGCAAAATACCAGTTGGAGTTTTCAAGATTAATATTGACGTTTTTTAAAGTCTACGATTAATTTATACAAGCTATCTCTCATTTTAAGAAATGACGTTATTACCTTTCATAAATGCTTTAACTGTCCACCAGAAAAACTCAAATATTTTATAGATAAAATTCCACATACATAATCATACAACTCATTGGTCTTTTGGTTCAATTTGTTGTTTCCTTTTTCCTTGATGAAAAGGAAGAAATTTATGCTGAGCGTAGTCGATGTAAAATCAAGTCGAAATAATGCTTCCTCCCGCTCTGCTGAAAATCAATAATTCCTACAAAAGAAGTGTTTTGCAAACACAATGACGGAGCACTTTTGTGCAATTATTGTGATTTTCATCATTCATACCTCGACCGGCCCGCTGTTTCGACCGGCCAACGCACTTTTAGATTTCGCTTCGAGTTATAAATCATTGTAACAAATAAAAAAATTTACGAAGAACCAGAAAGTGCATTGATAAATTTAGCGGGCACCAAAACACCGCAAGATTCGTAAATTTAAACAACTGTTTGAGGAGGCACGACGAGTTTTGTTTCAATTAGAATAGAGGATGATTTTGGTCGTTTAATTTATGACAGCACTAGACTTTTTTGTTACTTTTTTTGGAGATGCAAAAAAGTAAAGAAAGATTTAACTCTAATGTATGCAATATTTTATCAGACACTAATGAATCAAAATATTCTATCTATTTTCCTTATCTTTGCCTTTCATAAAATATCAGCAGATAATTAGCAAGAAACATGAGTCAAAAATATTCTACATACAAAGGGTTAAATCTTCCAGAAGTTTCAACAAAAATAATGGAGAAATGGGCGAAAGAAAACATTTTCCATAAAACCATTGAAACACGAGAAGGAAAAGAACCTTTTATTTTCTTTGAAGGACCCCCATCTGCTAATGGTCTTCCTGGCATACACCACGTGATGGGTCGTTCGATTAAGGATATTTTTTGTCGCTATAAAACACTTAAAGGTTTTCAGGTGAAGCGAAAAGCTGGCTGGGACACCCATGGTTTACCTGTTGAATTAGGTGTTGAAAAAGAACTCGGAATTACCAAAGAAGACATCGGTAAGAAAATTTCGGTAGATGATTATAACAAAGCTTGTCGTGAAGCAGTTATGCGTTACACGGATATTTGGTCTGATTTAACCGACAAAATGGGGTACTGGGTAGATATGGATGATCCATACGTTACCTACGATTCTAAATATATGGAATCGGTTTGGTGGTTATTGGGACAATTGTACGAGAAAAATTTAATCTACAAAGGGTATACAATTCAACCGTATTCTCCGAAAGCAGGAACAGGATTGTCTTCGCATGAAATCAATCAACCAGGTTGTTACCGAGATGTTACGGATACTACCGTTGTTGCTCAATTTAAAATGAAAGCAGGTCAAACTTCTCCATTTGGAGAAACAAATGAAATGCATTTCCTCGCTTGGACGACAACTCCTTGGACATTGCCCTCAAATACTGCGCTTTGTGTTGGACCAAAAATAGAATACGTTCTCGTAAAATCATTCAACCAATATACCTTTGAACCCATTCAAGTAGTTGTTGCTAAAAATTTGGTTAATTATCAATTCTCAAAGAATTTTTTCCAAGTAGAGAATGAAGACGAATTGTCAAACTATGAAAAAGGAGGAAAGAAAATTCCATTTTTCGTTGCGGGAGAATGTATTGGGAAAGATTTAGCAGGAATTCAGTACGAACAATTGTTGCCTTTTGCTCAACCTTATGAAAATGCAGATAAAGCGTTTCAAGTAATTACAGGAGATTTCGTAACCACAGAAGACGGAACAGGAATCGTACATATTGCACCTACTTTTGGTGCAGATGATGCTAAAGTTGCTGCAGACGCAGGTGTGCCAGGTATGCTCGTTCTCGATGAAAACGGTGAGCCAAAACCATTAGTCGATTTGCAAGGGAAGTTTTCCGATGCTATGGGAGAATTTGCAGGGAAATATGTCAAAAATGAATATTATGACGATGGAACCGCTCCGGATAAATCTGCCGATGTAGAATTAGCAATCAAATTAAAAATTGAAAATAAAGCTTTTAAAGTAGAGAAATACGTCCACAGTTACCCACATTGCTGGAGAACGGACAAACCAATCTTATATTACCCGTTGGATTCTTGGTTTATCAAAGCAACTGATGGCAAAGAAAGAATGGCAGAATTGAACAAAACAATCAATTGGAAACCTGAATCAACAGGAACGGGCCGTTTTGGAAAATGGCTAGAAAATCTAAATGATTGGAACCTTTCTCGTTCTCGTTATTGGGGAATTCCTATTCCTATTTGGTCAACAGAGGATGGAGATGAACGAATTTGTATCTCATCTGTTGCGCAACTAAAAGAAGAATGTGAAAAAGCAGTTACTGCAGGATTAATGAATGAAAATCCATTGAATTCTTTTGAAATCAATAACATGTCGAAAGAGAATTATTCAAAAATAGATTTGCATAAAAACTATATGGATGACATTACCTTAGTTTCTGCTTCAGGCAAACCAATGAAACGAGAATCAGACCTTATTGATGTTTGGTTTGATTCGGGTTCAATGCCTTATGCACAATGGCATTATCCGTTTGAAAACAAAGAATTAATTGAAGACAACAAAGCATATCCAGCAGATTTTATTGCTGAGGGTGTGGACCAAACAAGAGGATGGTTCTATACATTACATGCAATTTCAACCATGGTTTTTGATTCTGTTGCATACAAAAACGTTATCTCAAATGGTTTAGTTTTGGATAAGAATGGGGTGAAGATGTCAAAGCGTCTAGGAAATACTGTTGACCCATTTGAAACATTAGAAAAATTTGGTCCTGATGCTACACGTTGGTATATGATCACCAATGCACAACCATGGGATAACCTCAAATTCGATATCGATGGTATCAAAGAGGTACAGCGTAAATTCTTCGGAACATTATACAATACATATTCATTCTTTGCTTTGTATGCAAACATTGATAATTTCGATTATTCTGAAGCTGATTTAACTATAGAAGATCGACCAGAAATTGACCGTTGGGTATTGTCTAAGTTAAATTCTCTGATAAAAAATGTAGATGATGCGTTCAACGCTTATGAACCAACAAAAGCTGGTCGATTAATACAAGAATTTGTTGGGGATCAATTATCCAATTGGTTTGTTCGCTTATGTAGAAGACGTTATTGGAAAGAATCTACAGATGAAGCAGGACGATTAGATAAACTCTCTGCATACCAAACATTATACACATGTTTGGAAACTGTTGCTTTATTAAGTTCACCAATTGCACCATTCTACATGGATCAATTATTCTTAGATTTAAATAAAGTAAGTGGAAAAAGTAATTTAGAATCGATTCATTTGGCTGAATTCCCTATAGCCAATGAATCATTTATTGATGAAAAGTTAGAAGCACAAATGGAAATTGCTCAGCGTACCTCTTCTTTAGTTTTAGGGCTGAGAAAGAAAGAGCGTTTAAGAGTTCGTCAGCCATTGCAAAAGATTATGGTTCCAGTGTTAAACAAAGAATTTGCAGATAACATTACCCACGTAAAAGATTTAATTCTTTCTGAAGTAAATGTGAAAGAACTGGAATTATTAGCAGAAGACAACAATGTTTTCGTAAAAAGTATCAAACCAAATTTTAAAACGATTGGTCCTAAATACGGAAAACAAATGAAGTCAATTACAGGAATGGTGGCACAATTTTCTACTGAAGACATCTCTAATATCGAAAAAAACAAAGGATGGAAAGGTGAGGTAAACGGAGAATCAATTTCTCTTGACATTACTGACTTTACAATTGTTGCTCAAGATATTCCAGGGTGGTTGGTTAGTTCTGAAGGAAACCTTACAGTTGCATTAGACGTTACGCTTTCCGATGAATTAAAAGCTGAAGGTATTGCGAGAGAATTAGTGAATAGAGTTCAGAATTTACGTAAAGACTCTGGCTTAGAGGTTACGGATAAAATAATCTTAAGTCTTGACACCAACGAAGAAATTCAAAACGCCATTGCTTCTAATAAAGCGTATGTTTGCAACGAAGTTTTAGCAAACGGTGTTGTTTTTGAGACTTTAGGAACTGAAGCTTTAACTACAGATTTGGTAGAAAGTGAAGATGCTAAGATTAGTTTAAAGAAAGCATAACAAATATTTCCGAATAGATTAAGGAGGATTTTGAAATAAAATCCTCCTTTTTTATGCTAAGATTTATTCCATAGAAAAAGCTGGAACCTCTCGATTCCAGCTTTAAGAAATATAACTCTAATATTATTTAGTAACTATAAATTTGATTTGTCCTTGTTTACCATTCTTCGTTGTTTGTAAAAAGTAAACACCTGGTTTGACATCTGATAAATTAATTTTTGTTGAGTTTGAAGTAGCAACATCACTGTATATCGTGCGACCACTTTCGTCGATTACATTATAGACAGATCCTTCGTCTAAACCTTCAACCGTAAAGTTACCATTGTTTGGACTTGGAAAAAGTGATACACCTTCTAGTGCATCATCTCCATCTTCAATACCAAGAGGTCCTAGGAGATTAAAAGAATAAATTCTTGTTTTTGCATTTCCATTTGTTCCCATGTACTCACCAGTATACCAAAAATTTTGACCTCCTGGAGCTAACGTTAACTGTGCATAGTCACCAACTCGATTAAACCCTGTTTGTGAACTTGAACCGTGCATTGCTATTCCTTCACCTAAAGGTAAAGTACCTAATGGATCAGAAGAATGTCTTCCCGTATAACCTAATGACATATATGTATTAGCACCTGATTTAGCATAAGCTAAAGCAATATCTCCAAGATCATTCATCGCAATACCACTTAACCAATATGAATCAGTACCTGGTGCATAAATTCCTTGTTGGTAAATTGACCAAGTATTCGTAGTTTGATCCTGTCTCAATTCACACCAAAAAATACCTCTTTGAGTTGCGCTAATTCTTACACCCCAGTTTAATACTGCTGCATTATGTCCTGCGAAAGATTTCCATTGCGCTCTAAACCAAATAATACCACCAATACCATCTAACTTTTGTGAAGTTCCTTGTTGTGGAATATCATCCCAAGAAAAACTATATGAAGAGTTGAAAGCATCTGTTGGTAGTGTTTCAGCTAAAGCTACTTGTAAATTTGAAGAAGAACCGTTCCAAGTTACACTTGCGTTGTAAATTTTAACAGCATCAACATTTCCACCTCCCCAACCATTGTCGGTATATGTAAAAATTGGACAAGGTGTACCAGCTCCTGGCATTGTTCCATCAGAAGCATCTGCTGGCATTGGCACGAAGAAACCACCACCACTTGCTGGATTAAAACTTTGATAAACTGCTTCTGCAGAAGCATCACCTGCTAGCATCTTTGTTCTGTTGAATGCGAAAACTTTTTGAGAGAAATTTGCTGTCATATAATAACCGTCTTGCCAGGCAGAGAATTTTAAATAATCTGGAAAGTCTGGTGACGTAAATTCATAAGAATACCAAGCTCCTGTTGGATCTGCAGTTTCAGAAACAGCAATGAAAATTTTTGTTGAACTATTCCCGGAAAATTGAGCCATAACCCAACGGTCAGCATCTTTATCGTATAACACGATTGGATCTCCATCTCCATTTCCAGAAGGAAATAAAGAGCTAATATTACCCGAACCTATGAACAGTCCTGTTTTACTCCAAATCTTATATCTATCACCATTGATAGCTTGTACGTAATGATCTGGACCTATTGCTCCTGTAGGATCAAGAGGCCTAAAACCTGTAGATGCTAACCCTGCCCAGTTTTCTACTATCATTTTGCTCTTAGTAGCCTCTTTACCATACTCAGACTGAATCAAAGAAGGGTCATTATCATATTCAGAACCCTCTTCATTAACATCACTTACAAATGCTTGAACAGGCATATCTCTTTTATCTGGATGTTCTTGTGAGGCAGGAGTTTCTTTTGGATTCTCTGCATCTTTTTCCATTAAATCTCTCAATGGAGGAGTTATTGTGAATTTAGAACATTGAATAACGTGTGATTCTGTTCCCCATTTTAATTCTTGCGAATTAGAAGTTTCATTATTCTCTGCCTCTTGTGCAAAGAATAATGTTGGAATACTTAAACATATTCCTATAATCATTTTTTTCATAAACCTTAATTTAATGTATAACTGAAACCAAAGGTATAAAAACAAAAGAACCTTTCAATACATGAATCCCCTTATTATTGAATTTCTAAATGAAACATTTTTGTATTTCACAAAAAAAGCTGGAACCCTTAGATTCCAGCTTTCAACTTAGTTTATTCTCTAAATTTATTTAGCAATTAAGAATTTAATTCTTCCTTGTTTACCATTTTTTGTTGATTTCAAGTAGTAAACACCTGTCTCAACGATTGGAAGAGTAACATTTGTAGGGTCAGAATCTACAACGTCTTTCACAATCAAACGACCGTTAGCGTCATAAATACTGTACTCTGTTCCTTCGTCTAAACCAGTAATCACGAAGTGCCCATCATTTGGACTTGGGAACAAGCTAACCCCTTCTAATGATTGTTCTTCAATTCCCGCACAAGCATCTACCTGAGCAGTAATCATTGAAGTATTTGTACAACCATTCGCATCTGTATAAGAATAAGTAATCGTTTGATTTCCTATACCCGCAGCAGAAGGATCAAAAGTATTACCCGTTACTCCATTTCCTGAGAAAGTTCCTCCACTCGGATTTCCTACTAAAGTAATTGGGTCTGAGTATGAACATATTAAACCAATTGAAGTTGGTGTAGTAGAAACATTTGGAAGTGGGTTTACACTTATCACTACTTGGTCTGTATTCGAACAACCGTTAGCATCTGTTCCAGTTACGGTATATGTCGTATTAGAATTTACCGTGAAAGGAACTCCATCATTCACTCCATTATCCCAAGTATAAGAATTGGCACCAGAACCATTTAAAGTCACAGAACTACCTTGACAAACAGTTTGGTCAGCTCCAGCATCAACAGTTGGTAAAGAATTAACTGTCACTGTTCCTGTTGTTACATCGCTTCCATTTGCATTTGTTACTGTTAAAGTAACCGTGTAAGTACCATTAGAAGCATACGTATACGTCGGGTTTTGAGTTGTTGAAGGCGTAGAACCATCACCAAAATCCCAAGACCAAGAAGTTGCCCCTGTTGAAGCATCTGTGAAAGTCATTGAAACACCTTGACAAACAGCTGAAGGTGGAGTAAATGCAGCAACAGGTGGTGTTGAAGGATTAATCACATTAATTGTATAATCCTCAGCTTCACTGTAATTCTGATTTCCACATGGCAAAGCAGGAACAGCAGGTGTTCCCGTTGTCTGCCAAGTTGATCTAATTCTCATAGTCGTATTTCCTAAACTTGCTCCCGCTGGAACCGCAATAGAAACTGGAGATAAATTAGGTGCATTATTTGTAACATCTGTTACCGTACCTAAGTCATATTCTTCACCTGGGTCAGTAAAATCACAGTTTTGATTCCAATCAATCCACGCTTTAGTACTTGTCGTATAGGCACCCGCTGTATTTACCTTTACAGATAATGTGTAATTTTGACTTACGTTTACATCCGTAGATTGTGTTGTATAATCTGTATAAGCAGGATCTCCAGCTGAAGTGTTAGATATTGTATTAAAAATCACTTCTGTAAGTCCAGTTGCATCGTCGGTTGTTGAAGTAACATCATTACAAATTGTACATGGAGCAACTCCCGTTGTTGTAGACATTCCTGTTAAAGCAGGAGTTAAATAGCAATTATCAATTGAATTATATTCAAAAACAGAATAATGATAATCTGTTCCTGGTGTTAAACCTGTAACTGTTACAGAAGTTCCTGTACCATCATAAACAACGTAATTAGCCCCACCAATAAGATCACCAGAACCAAAAACTGCATTAGCATTGTATGCATTTCCTGAACCTGGATTAGCATCAACCACGGCTCCTTCGTGCGCTAAAACAATTCTTCTATCTCCATTTCCATTTGTCCATGACACTGTCATTTGATTATCTGTAATAGCAGAAGAAATGTAGCTTGAAGCTTGTGTTGTTGGTGATGTACAAGGGTTTGCAAAAGTGTACGAATAAATTCTCGTTTTAGCACTTCCTCCTGCACCTATATATTCACCTGTATACCAAAATGTTTGTCCATCAGGGTCTAATGTTGCCTGTGCGTAATCTCCAACACGATTAACTCCAGTTTGAGAACCACTACCAGCAATTGCAATTACTTCAGCAATTGGTAAAGTTCCTAAAGGATCCGAAGCATGTCTTCCTGCATAACCTAAAGACATAAAAGTCGAAGCTCCAGATTTAGCATAAGAAAGTCCAATATCACCAGCATCATTCATCACAATACTTCCAAGCCAGAAAGACTCGGTTCCTGGTGCATAAATTCCATTCTGATAAACTGACCATGTTCCAGTACTTTGGTCTTGGCGTAACTCACACCAATAAATACCTCTCTGTGATGCACTTACTTTAACAGCCCAATTTAATACTACAGAATTATACCCTGACCAAGTTTTCCATTGTGCTCTGAACATCATTGCTCCACCAATCCCATCTAATTTTTGAGTTGTTCCTTGTTGAGGAATATCATTCCAAGATGCATCATAAGACGCATCGAACGCACTTGTTGGAAGAGTTGCAGCAGAAGTTACAGCTAGATTTGGAGTCCCCCCCCAATTCACACTTGCATTATAGACCAATACTCCATCAATATTTCCACCACCCCAAGCATCATCTGTGTAAGAGAAAATTGGACAAGGTGTTCCTGCTCCAGGCATAGTTCCGTCAGAAGCATCTCCTGGTAATGGAACGAAAAACCCTCCAGGTGTAGGTAAAGAAAAAGTTTGAAAAACCGCTTCTGCAGTTGCATCACCAGCTAACATTTTAGTTCTATTAAAAGCAAATATTTTTTGAGCATAATTCGCCGTCATATAATAACCATCTTGCCAAGCAGAAAACTTTAAGTAATCTGGGAAATCTGGCGAAGTAAACTCGTAAGTATACCAAGAACCCAAAGGATCTGCAGTTTGAGAAATAGCGATATAAATACCATTTCCACCACCGCCACCGGCAAACTGACTCATAAACCAACGGTCAGCAGCTTTATCATACAATACAATTGGATCTCCATCACCATTTCCTGATGGAAATAAAGCACTAATATTTCCTGAAGCTAAAACCCCTCCTGTTTTATTCCAAACACGATATGTATCTCCATTTATGGCTTGTACAAAATGGTTCGGTCCTACAGCTCCAGAAGGATCATAAGGTCTAAAAGTAACTGATGGCGCTTGACCATCCCAATTTTGCTCCAATGCTTTATTCGTTGGTCGCGCATTTACGTTTCCAAACTCGCGTTGAACAATAGAAGGATCATTTCCATATTGAGGACCATCATCTTTTACATTGTATACAAAAGTTTGCACTGGCATATCCCTTTTATCAGGGAAAGATTTCATCTTTTTATCCTTACTAATCACTTTAGAAGGATCTGTTTCCATTATGTCTCGTAGTGGTTGAGAGATGGAAAAATTTGAACATGGAATAACGTGTGACTCTGTTCCCCACTCAATGTTTTGCATATTCACAGGTTGTTTTACCTGGTCAACTTCTTGTGCAAAGAAAAGGGTTGGAACACTGAGACATATCCCTAAAATAGTTTGTTTCATACAGTTTGTTTTATAAATTAGTATAGTTCTAAGCCACTAAATTAGAAAGAAAAAATTAAATGAACAAAAAAGTTACCTAGATTAACAGGGCAAACGCATTTAAACTTTAAGTAAAATCTCTAGGTATTTATTATCTCAATGATTTTTTAGTCAAAAAAAGATGGTTAACCATTCAATTTTTTTTACTTTTGTTTAACACAATTGTGACGAAAAAATGGATAAAGTAACATACGTTGGAAATGCAGATGTAAATGCTATTGACAACCTGTACGAAATGTACTTAAAAGACCCAAACAGTGTAGATATTGGGTGGCAAAAATTCTTTGAAGGATTCGATTTTGCAAAAACAAACTTCGATGAAGGTGGCGATATCCCAGAGAATTTTCAAAAAGAATTTAAAGTCATTAATCTAATCAACGGCTATCGTGATAGAGGACATCTTTTTACACACACCAATCCTGTGCGAGATAGAAGAACTTATTCTCCGACACTTGCTATTGAAAACTTCGGTTTAAGTGAGGCGGATTTAGATACCGTTTTTCAAGCTGGAGAAGATATTGGAATTGGAGCATCAACTTTACGAAACATCGTAGCTGACCTCGAAGAAACTTATTGTCGTTCAATTGGAATTGAGTACATGTACATGCGGGAGCCTGATCACATAGCTTGGTTCAAAAATTCCATCGAATTAAAAAACAGACCTGTTTACGATAAGAAACGTAAATTAGAAATCTACGAGAAATTAAATCATGCCACTGGTTTTGAATCTTTCTTAGGTCGTAAATTTGTTGGACAGAAACGTTTTTCTATTGAAGGTTTAGAATCATTAATTCCTGCATTAGATACGCTCGTTCAAAAAGGTGCAGAAAATGGTGTCGATCATTTCGTTGTAGGAATGGCGCATCGTGGCCGATTGAATACGTTAACAAACATCTTCGACAAAAGACCTAAAGATATTTTAGCAGAATTTGAAGGAAAAGAATTTGATGTAGATGAACGTTTTGATGGTGATGTGAAATACCATCAAGGATTCACCTCTACCATAAAAGCAAAGAATGGAAAAGAGGTTGTTTTAACACTTTCTCCAAATCCTTCTCACTTAGAAGCAGTTAATCCAGTTGTTGAAGGTATTTCAAGAGCAAAAGTTGACCACAAATTAGATAATGATTACAATAAAATTTGTCCTATATTAATTCATGGGGATGCTGCCATTGCTGGACAAGGTGTCGTTTATGAGATTATTCAAATGGCTCAATTGGATGGGTACAAAACAGGTGGAACCATTCACATTGTCACAAATAATCAGGTAGGATTCACTACGAATTATTTAGACGGACGTTCTTCTACTTACTGTACAGATGTTGCTAAAACAACACTTTGCCCAGTATTTCACGTAAATGGTGATGACATTGAAGCAATCGTTCAAGTCATGGAAATGGCCATGGAATACCGTCAGCATTTTAACAGCGATATATTTATTGATATTTTAGGTTACCGAAAGTACGGCCACAATGAAGGGGATGAACCAAAGTTCACTCAACCTAATTTGTACAGTTTAATTGCAAAACATCCTAATCCTAGAGATATCTACTTCAAGCAATTGGAGAAAGAAGGAATCATCACAAAAGCAGATGCTAAAAAGATGACGGATGAATTCAATACTTATTTAGAAGCTGAGTTGGAAGAATCACATCAACAAAAAATGGCGATGGTTCATGATTTTTTAAGCGATACTTGGAAAGGTTTTCGTCATGGAACAGATAAAGATTTTGAAAAATCTCCAAACACAGGAATTCCAAAGAAAAAATTATTAGAATTAGGCGAGAAAATATCTACACTTCCAGAAGGGAAAAAATATTTCAGAAAAATTGCTAAAATATTTAGAGATAGAGCAAATGCAATCAAAGAAGATCGTTTGGATTGGGGTTCTGCAGAAATGTTAGCTTATGCAACATTATTGGAAGAAGGACATCCTGTTCGTATTTCTGGACAAGATGTTGAAAGAGGAACATTCTCTCACCGTCATGCAGTTGTAAAAACAGAAGATACCGAAGAAGAAATCGTTACATTAAATCTTCTATCTGATAAACAAGCTCCTTTCTCAATTTACAATTCATTCTTATCTGAGTATGGTGTTTTAGGATATGAATATGGTTACTCTTTAGCTTGCCCGAATGGCTTAACAATTTGGGAAGCACAATTTGGTGACTTCTACAATGGAGCTCAAATCATGGTCGATCAATTCATCACTGCTGGTGAAGACAAATGGTCAACTCAAAGTGGATTAGTTATGTTGTTGCCTCATGGATATGAAGGACAAGGTGCCGAACATTCTTCGGGTAGAATGGAGCGGTTCTTACAACAGTGTGCCGATTTAAATATTCAAGTTTGTAACACTTCTACCCCTGCCAATCATTTTCACTTGTTGAGAAGACAAATGAAACGTGATTTCAGAAAACCATTGGTGGTATTTTCTCCTAAAATGTTACTGCGTTATCCAAGTGCAGTCTCTTCATTGGATGAAATGGCAAAAGGAGGATTCCAAGAAGTGATTGATGATCCAAAAGCAAAAGTAGAGAATATTGATACCGTTGTTTTAGTTTCTGGTAAATTCTACTATGAAGCAACAGAGAAAGCAGTAGAGTTAGGTGTTGAAAACATGGCATTTGTACGTGTGGAGCAATTGTATCCATTACCGAAAATCCAAATCGACGCAATTATCAAAAAATATAAAAACGCAAAGAATATTATTTGGGCTCAAGAAGAACCTGAGAATATGGGTGCGTGGAGATATATGGCAATGGCATTGAGAGAATTGAACTTAATTGGAATTTCTCGATATGCATCTGCAGCATCTGCAGAAGGGTCACACGACCTACACAAACGTAGATTAGAACGTTTGGTCAATGAATTATTTGAATACGGTAAAGTAAAAGCATAAATTATGTCAGTATTAGAAATGAGAGTACCAAGTCCAGGAGAGTCAATTTCAGAAGTTGAAATTGCACAATGGCTTGTGTCAGATGGAGATTATGTAGAAAAAGATCAGGCAATTGCTGAGGTTGACTCTGATAAAGCTACCTTAGAATTACCCGCAGAGGAAAGTGGAATTATCACATTAAAAGCAGAAGAAGGTGACGCTGTTGCTGTTGGTGCAGTAGTATGTTTAATTGATACTTCTGCAGAAAAACCTGCCGATTTTGAATCAAGTGTAGCTGATGACGCTCCCGTTGCTGAAGCTGAAAAGCCAGCACCTGTTGAAGCACCTAAACCTGTTTCTCCAGATCCTGTCGCTAAGAAATCGTATGCTACAGGTGTACCATCTGTAGCTGCTGCGAAAATCATGAACGAAAATGGTATTTCTTCGAACCAAATAAATGGCACTGGAAAAGACGGAAGAATTACCAAACAAGATGTTGTTGCTGCTATGGCTGCAGGATTTTCTGCAAATGATGCACAAGGTTGGGGCGGTTCGAGAGAAACGACTCCGAAGAAAATGTCAATGATGCGTCGTAAGATTGCAGAAAGATTGGTTGCTGTGAAGAATGAAACGGCTATGTTGACGACCTTCAATGAGGTTGATATGAAACCAATTATGGATTTACGTACTAAATACAAAAAAGCTTTTGCAGAACATCACGAAGTGAATTTAGGTTTTATGTCATTCTTTACAAAAGCAGTGACAGAAGCTTTGAATTTGTACCCGTCTGTTAATTCACAAGTTGAAGGAAAAGAAATGATTATGCACGATTATGCTGATATAGGAATTGCAGTTTCTTCACCACAAGGGTTAATGGTGCCTGTTGTGCGTAATGCTGAACAAATGTCTTTGGCTGAGATTGAACGTGAAATTAAACGTCTAGCCATCAAAGCAAGGGATGGAAAAATTACACCAGACGAAATGACTGGTGGAACATTTACAATTACAAATGGTGGTGTTTTTGGTTCAATGTTATCTACTCCAATTATCAACCCTCCACAATCTGCTATTTTAGGAATGCACAACATTGTGCAACGTCCTGTTGCAATTAATGGAAAAGTTGAAATTAGACCAATTATGTTTGTTGCATTGTCTTACGATCACAGAGTAATTGACGGAAAAGAATCAGTTAGTTTCTTAGTGAAAGTAAAAGAAATGTTAGAAAATCCTGAACGAATGATTTTTGGGTCTAAAGATCCTGTTGAAGTATTGTTGGGACTGTAGGCTTCGAGAGCCTCAGCCTACATTCTTGAACCTCAGCCGTCAGCTATTAGATTAGTCGTTTAGTTTAAGTTCTTTCTTTAAATTATGATGAATAAAAAAGACCGATTATCAATGATAATCGGTCTTTTTTTTTAAATATTTTCTACCAATCTGGGCAGCTGTCACATTTTTTTTTTGGCTTTAGGTAGAATAAAAATCCACCAACAGTTTCCCATGCTGCATAACCGTATTTTTGCCGTGTATATGCCGTTGGGTCATTTGGTCGGTTTCTCACCTTCAATTGTTGATGAAAACCACCAGACATTCCTGTCTGCAGAAAAAAGTGTTTAAAAAATTCGAAACGAACACTTGGGTGAATCGAAATTCCGTAACCCGACAATGAGATCGTTCTGACATCTTTCTGTTCTGCAAAAGTTAAATCATTAAAAGATAACAATCCTCCTACAGCTACGCCAATATTTGTAGAAATTCCAAACCAATCGTTCTTACCCGCTTTCAACCACTGGTCTGTTCGAGTTAATTCAAATCGTAAATAATTTAGACCATCTGAGTTTTCGTAATGGAATTTATTTTGGTCTGTAACTACGGGTTGTCCACTATAAGTTCCTGACCAAGTAGAGTCAATCCCCGGATCAATTGTTCCACTGAGTGTGACTTCATTCCTGTCATTTAAAATATATTTCATGTGATCATAGCCAAAAGACAAAGCCCAATGATCTTTAAAATAATACCCAATTCTTGCATTAAACTGAGGAATTGAAATTCGACTTGGGTCAATATAGACTACACCAAATTTTTCTGGTCTATCTTGTGCTGTTACTCCAGAAAGTGTGAAGTCATAACCTGGCCCAACCAATCGAAGGTCACTTTTTGTGTAGCCAGAACGATTGTAACCCCAATAAAAGAAAACAGTTCCTTTTGCATAAGAAACTTTCTTCTTGGTTTGAGCGGAAGAAATCATTGGCATCATAACCAACAAAACGATTAAAAATAACGACTTTTTCATAATTTCAACTTTTAATTAACTCATTTTTAAAAATGCAACCTCTTTCTCTGACAATTTTCTATACATTCCTCGTGGTAAATCTCTCTTAGACAACCCTGCGAATGTCACACGATCCAATTTAACCACTTTATACCCCATTGCTTCAAATGAACGACGAACAATTCTATTTTTACCCGAATGTAACTCAACACCAACATCTTTTGCAGTTGCATCAGAAATGTAGCTTGCTTTATCAAACTTAGTTGTTCCATCTTCTAGTTTAATTCCTTCTACCAATTTTTGCAAATCTTCTTTGACAACTTTCTTATTCAAAGTAACGTGGTAGATTTTACTTGCTTTGTGTTTAGGATGAGTTAATTTTTTTGCTAAATCTCCGTCGTTCGTAAAGAGTAATAATCCTGTAGTTTCTCTATCTAAACGACCTACTGGGTAAATGCGTTCTTTACACGCTTTTTTTACCAACCCCATTACTGTTTTCCTCCCCATTGGATCGTCCATTGTAGTGATGAATCCTTTTGGTTTGTTTAAAAGAACGTAACGCTTTTTTTCAGCATTGATTGATTCTCCGTCATATTTTACAACATCTGTTGGACCGACTTTAAACCCCATTTCTGTGATTATTTTACCATTTACGGAAACAACACCTGTTGAAATTAATACATCTGCATCTCTTCGAGAGCAAACTCCTGCATTTGAAAGGTATTTGTTTAATCGTACATCCAAACTAAATGTTGGTAAAGGATCACCTTTTTTCAGTTTATCTTTGTAATCAATGTATTTACTTTTGATTTTAGGTTTTACTGTTTTTCTTTCAGTATCTTCATTCTTTTTATTTGTTCTAGTTGATTTTTTAGAACGATTGAATGGTTTCTTGTTTGAATCGCCTCCGCGAGTTCCTTTTTGTCTTGTGTTCATCTCGAGCATAAATATTTGTACAAAGGTAGTACTTTTTTAGAAGAATTGTAAATTAGAAGAATTTCAGGGGTGAAAAGCGCCCTCAATGTGTTCAATTTTGGTTCCATATTGATTCAAAACAATAGAAATCACATCTAATCGAACTTCCATTTGGCAATTGGTTTCTTCGATGTACTTATTGGCTACCTTGATGATTTGTTTCTGTTTACTTCTCGTAACTGCTTTATACGGTTCTCCAATTATAGCAGTCTGACGTGTTTTTACTTCAACAATAATTAATTGGTTGTCAAACTCACAGACGATATCAATTTCATTTTTCTTAAATCGATAATTTCTAGTCAAAATTTGATATCCTTTCCCTACCAAAAGATTTGTGGCAATATCTTCGCCTTCTTGCCCTAATTCAATGTGATTCATAGTGGTGTTTTCTCTTTAAGTTAAGAAAAAAACTACTACAAACAATACATTATTTCTTTTTTCCTCTTATTTGATTTAATGCCGACTTTGTTAAAATACCCAAAAAGAATTTTTTAGGTTTCGCATTGACTTTATATTCAACTCTATTCTTAAACGAGCCTGTTTCAGGGTCAATAATAAACGCATTATAATCAATAGCATTTTTTTTCATTGCACCGGCGACCAGTACAGGTAATCCAATAAAAGGAACTACCACACTTAACGCAACAGCAGAAGTGTTAACTGGCTTTTTCAAGTGCACGCCATAAACAAACAATAACTCTGCATTATTATGAGCCTTTGTAAATTTATTTAATTCTATAAAATCAACTGGAAAAATATTCATGTAATCAGTTGAAAATCGTTGATTGACAAAATCAATTAACAATGCTTTTTCATTGAATTGCTCTGTTGTCATCGTAGAAATAGCATTATTTGAATAATCGTACACATTGATTTCATTTTCTGTACAGTACTCATAAATACCTTTTGCAATTTCTCCTTCAATTCCTTTTGATTTTTTTACATCCATTCGTTTACCTTTAAATGAAGCGAAATGAGGCTCAATTAAAATGATGTCTCTCAAATCAATCGGTTCCATTTTTAAAATTGAATCGTGTGGCATTGCGTTCAGACGATTAACTTCGTCATTGAACAAACGAATAAATTCTTCGTCTTTCATTAAGTCACTAATCGCATAAAGGTAAAAGCTATTTGGATCAAAACCATCTGAAGAAATACTTCGTTTCTTTTCAATTTTCTCAAATTTAGTTAGCGTTTCTTTATTTTCTTTTTTGACAGAATTTTTGTTTTTATGGTGTCTTTTTTTAGCTTCTAAGTATGTGATTGTCTTATATTCTTCAGGTTTAAACTTACCTGATTGTACCATTAAATCAACCATTTGCATTTTAATTGCAAGAATTTCTGTATCATCTGGAAAACGTTTAACTTGGTCTTCAATCATTCTTAGCGAAACAGTAATCATTTGTTCTGGCGTAAATTCTTTTAGAATGTAATACATTGCATAGGATTCACCTTCAATTTTATTTGGGTCTGTCAATGCCTTTTTAAAATTGCCAAATATTTTTGATTGACTTAATCCTAACCATGCGTTCGCTTTTGCTTTACTTAAAAAACGACTGTTTGGGTATTCTTTTTCTAATAGAAAAACGCTGTACAAAACATTTGCATATTGGCGATTGATTAAATCTACACGTACACCTTCAAATCGTGCAATGGTTTGTATTCGCTTAAAACGTTCTTCTGTAAAATAGTAGTGAGTTGTACCCCAATTATTGTATTGAGCAATTAATTTATTCGTTGAATCTTTACGATGTTTGATATTAGGATGTGTACTTTTAGAATCATCGTAATCTTCTTCAGCTTTGATTGGGTTGATGTTTTTAGGGAAAAACTCTTCAGGCAAATACAAGTATTCATTGTTGAAATAATCTTTCGGAATTTCAACTTCATCAAAAGGTAGGTAGCAATACATTAGAACATTAAACACGCCTGTAATATCTTCTTTAGAATAACCAGCTTCATGGAAAAGTTTAACTCCAATTACATCTGCTTCATTTTCTTTTTCACGAGAACGAGCACTTAAATCGATTACCATTTCATCATACGAACGATAATGCGCATGTTTTTGTTCTTCAAAACCGCGTTGCATGTGTTTTTGTGTATAATGAGTAATCTCATGGGCTAAAACATACGCCAATTCAGCTTCATTTTCAATTTGTGCGAGTAGCCCTAGGGTTACAAAGACAATCCCTTGATCTGTTGACATTGCATTCGTAATATTTGATTTCATCACGAAGAATTGCAACTCATTCAATAAATCGGGGTGATTTGCTAACAATTTATTGGCAACATCTTGCACATATTTCGAGGTCTCATCTCCAAAAACAATCATCCCTGATTGCAATAACTCATCAATGCTGTAATTCACACTTTCGATGAATTC
>JAJRQQ010000087.1 GCA_024280155.1 Bacteroidota bacterium | reverse complement strand
TCTTAGGTGTAATTCTGACGGTTTTAAATCCATTATATTTTCAAAACCTGTTGTGGCTAAACCACCCGCTTGCTCTGCAATAAAAGCCAATGGATTACATTCGTACAATAATCTCAAATGTCCATTTGG
This sequence comes from Bacteroidota bacterium, assembly GCA_024280155.1. Taxonomy (GTDB): domain Bacteria; phylum Bacteroidota; class Bacteroidia; order Flavobacteriales_D; family Crocinitomicaceae; genus UBA4466. The sequence continues at coordinate 13,018 of JAJRQQ010000087.1, read as the reverse complement.
AGCAACTTCTGTCGCTGGGTAAATATATATCCCCCCCTTGATTAAGTTTCTGTGAAAATCTGCAACCAAAGAACCAATGTATCTACCCGAATATGGTCTTTTATGTCCTTCCGGAATTTGTTGGCAATGTGTTTCGACATATTTTTTAATTCCTGGGTTACAAACATTGATGTTTCCTTCATTCATAGAATAAAAACGACCTGTTTCCGGTATTTTCATGTTCGGGTGTGAAAGACAAAACTCACCAATATTTGGGTCTAATGTAAAACCGTTTACTCCTTTCCCAGTGGTATAAACTAACATAGTAGAAGAACCATAAAGAACGTAACCAGCAGCAATTTGTTTATTTCCTTCTTGCAACATATCTTCTAATGTTGCCGAAGTACCTTTTTCGCTTGTTCTTCTGTAAATAGAGAATATAGTCCCTATAGAAACATTTACATCAATGTTTGAAGAACCATCTAAAGGGTCAAAAAGAACTACATATTTTCCATCTTTTGAGAATTGAGTTTCAAAAGCCATGAAATCATCATTCTCTTCTGAGGCAATTCCACAAACTTCACCACCCGCTTTAAACATATTAATGAATGCAGTGTCTGCAATAACGTCTAACTTTTGTTGTTCTTCCCCTTGAATGTTTGTGTTTCCTTGAGCACCAAGAAAATTTTCAAGTAAACCTGCTCTTCGAACATCATTTGTAACTACTTTTGAAGCAATTGCGATGTCACTCAATAAACGAGAAAGTTCTCCAGAAGCGTATTTAAAATCAGATTGTCTATCCATGATAAACTCATGGAGGGTTGTTAAAATTGCCATTTTTAGAATGTTTTCTACAAATATAGAAATTTCAAACGGGTTAGCTTGAAAAACAATAAATCGATTTATTAAAGTTTAGATGAGCCAATAAATAGATATTACGAAATACCGCAATGTTTTTGCAAAAAGCATTGTGAAGAAGAGAGGTATAAATTTTACACGAAAAAAACCTAAAAATATAGTGAGTGGATCTCCAATGAATGGCAACCACGTTAAAAACCCCATCCAAACCCCATATTTTTCAACACCATTTTTTATACGATTAAATTTTTCTTTGTCTTTAAAATACTTGTCCAGAGATTTCACTTTTCCAAGACTCCCAAGAATATAATTGGTTACCCCGCCTAAGGTGTTTCCTATTGAAGCCACTCCCCAAGAAATGTATGGGTCAAACCCCGCGATAAGGAAACCAATAAGAATAGCCTCTGACGCAAGTGGAATTATTGTTGCCGCAATGAAGCATCCCAAAAACAAACCGATATAACCGTATTGAATATAATCCATAAAAAAACCGAGAAGCTAAAAGCTCCTCGGTTTTAAAATTAACCTAATTTCTTAGATAAATGTAATTATTTGATAACAACTCTTTCTACGAAAGAACCTTTTTCATTGTAAACTTTCACGATGTAAACACCTGTTCCGTTTGCAGATAAATCAATTTGAGTTGAAGTTGAAGCAGTTGTAGAGTATACTCTTTCACCTACTAAGTTGAACACTTCAATTGTGTTTGTTGTATTGTTATCATTTGAAACTGTTACAATTCCTTCAGAAGGATTAGGGTAAATAGAAACACCTTCTAAAACATTTTCATTTAAACCAATTGTAGGATTAAAATTCAAACGAACCATAGGTGTTGCAGTTGAATAGAACCAAGTATCACTCTCGTCCTTAAAGAATGTTGTTTGAATTTCAGAAGCTCCAGCTGTTTTAACAACTAAATCATTTGTTGTACCACCGTCACCGTCAGAACCTACAACAACAAGATATGTTTGTGTTGCAGCTGTTAATTGTACCCAAGAATATAATTCTAAAGTAACAGTACCTGTAAGATCTTGAGCTGTAACTTCATGGTAATCAGAAACACCTTCCTCTATGAAATCACCAGTTGCTGCATCAATAGAATAGATTTTACCATAGATAAAAGTACCAACATTTGTTGTGTTGTGTAATTGAACATCAATTGCACGCACTTGTTGATCAGCCCAGATATCAAATAAGTTACCAGATTCAAAAGCTAAACCTTGGTTTCCTCTTTGTCCATCAGCTGTACCGTTATCTCTTGCGTAGATAAGGTCAGTAACTTGGAAAGTGTAATCAGAGATTACGTTGTTTGTTGGAACGTCATCTACCTGTGTTTGTGTAATTGTTTGTGTAATTGTATGCGAGCCAACAGTTGCAGCTGGCGTATAAGGAGTTGTTAAGAAAATAGAATCACTTGCACCTGAAGCAATTGTATTACCTGCAGCACTTGAACCAAAAGCAGTACCATCTACAGAAACATTCAATTGAACTTCATCTTGCGCATTGATACCTCCATTAAACACATTTGCAGAAAAATCAATTGGTGCAACTTGAGTTGTAGGAATTTGGTAGTAATATAAACCTTCAGAACCAAAGTAGTTTGAAGTAACTTCGATATCATTATCAGGATTTGTTACTATTTTTACATCATCAATGTACCATCCGTATGCAATCCAAACATTAGGGTTTGTAGCCAAAGACGGAAAGTTTGTTGTCCAAGAAAAACGGATCAATAAATTTTGAGCTGTTGTATTATCTAAATACGGTGCTAGGTTAATTGAAACATTTTCAGGGTTAGCATAAGCAGAACCTCCAGAAGCCGAAAGAACAGAATAATCAAGGTTGTTTCTTACAGTTGTCCAGGTTGTTCCGCCATCTGTACTGATTTGTACTTCTTGTAAATCATTGAAACGAGCACCAAACTCTTGGTATTGTAAAGTAACATCAGATGTGTTAGCAGTATTTGCTGGTGCATTCACAACATCGATTGGCATTGCCGTTGTCATTGTGTAAACTACATTTAATGCTTGAGGTGATGTTGAACCAGTTTGTGGATCTCCATTACTCAATTCAGCAAAATTGCCACCAGAAGTAGATGTAATTCCGTTTGCAGACCACCAACCATCAGAAGTTGCATCAATTGTCCAACCAAAAGCAGCACCAGTTTGACCATCATTGTCAATCGTCCAATCTGCAGGATTGTCAAAGTTATTATTCCATACTTCAACACCTAATGCTTTAGGAGCGAAAGTTGTTGGAGCAGCAACTTCATTAAGTTGCAAATCATTCATTTTTTGAGCTGCTTCTTGAGCGTTTGCCGATGCAATCATTCCCAAGAAAAGAGCACTTAAGTAAATTTTTTTCATATTCTTATTATTTATTATTTTTCAAAATTACAAAAAAATGGTGTTATTTTAATAACCGTTAATACAATGAAAACTACCGTTTAATAAGAAATGGGAGTTTTTTTCGTGTAATTTGCACTTTATTAACGTCTAACGATTGTTGTTTTGCCATGTTTTCTCCACCTAGAGGATTAATTACTTTAGAATGACCGTTGTAAATAAGTCCGTTTTTATCATACCCAATTCTATTTACTCCAATCACATAACATTGGTTTTCGATAGCACGTGCTTTGAGTAATGCATCCCAATGCATAATTCTTTTTTCTGGCCAATTAGCAACGTATAATAATAAATCGTAGGTAGGAGAGCCGTTTTCTTCAATGTAATTTCTCGAAATCTCTGGAAATCGTAAATCAAAACAAATTTGGAGTTGAATTTTCCAACCTAAATATTCTACAACTTTTGGCTGAGAACCTGGTGTAAAAAACTGATCTTCTCCTGCTAAGGCAAATGATTTTCTTTTGTCATAAAATTCTATTCTTCCATTTGGATATACGAAAACACCACGATTGTAATACTCCCCATCTTCTTTAATGATAAGTGAAGTGTATATTGCTGCGTTTTTTGTGTTTGAAATTTCTTTTAGCCATTGAACGCTTTCACTTTCACTCCAATCTTCCCCCAGTTCTTTCACGTTCATACTAAATCCTGTTTGGAACATCTCTGGAAGAATAATTAAATCTGTTTGAACATCTTTTAATTCGTTTTCATAGATTTCAAAATTGGCTTTTTTATGTTCCCATATTTGGTCAATTTCTACGAGTGTTACTTTTAAATCTTGCATAATCGTTGGGTTGCTTTTATAATTGTTTCATTGTCTTTTGCAAAGCAGAAACGAATAATTTTATTGTCTTCTTGCGAGGCGTTAAAAACCGAAATTGGAATGGCTGCAACTCCATGTTTGATTGTTAATTCTCGACAAAAATCCACATCATTTTTGTTGGAAATAGCACTGTATTCTACCGTTTGAAAGTAAGTTCCTTCACAAGGTAGAAGTTTGAATCGTGAATTTTTCATTAAAGAACGAAATAAATCCCTCTTTTCTTGGTAAAAAGCACCCAATTCTTTCACTGAGGTTCGTGATAAATATTCTGAAAGCACCGCTTGTGCAACACTATTCACAGAGAAAACATTAAACTGATGCACTTTTTGAATCTCTTTCATTATTTCTGGTGGCGCAATCAAATAACCCATTTTCCAACCGGTAATATGAAATGTTTTTCCAAAAGATGAGGTAATTATTGTTCTATCAAATAATTTTGGCCTAGAGTGTATAGAAATGTGTTTTTGCTCGAAAGTTATAAATTCATACACTTCATCGGATAAAAGCAGTGTGTTTTGATTTTTTTCAAGGATGAATTCCAGTTGCTCAATGTCGTTTTCTGACCAAATTCTCCCCGATGGATTATGCGGATTGTTGGTGATAATCATTCTTGTTTTTTCGGAGAATGCTTGTTCTATAGTCGCCCAATCAGGTAGAAACTCTCTATTCAATTGTACGTGGATAGGTTTACCTCCGGCTAAAAGAACTGCTGGTGCATAACAATCATAGCTTGGATCAAGAATAATCACCTCATCTCCTGTTTGAATCAAAGCAATAATGGTAGAAAAAATAGCTTGAGTTGCACCGGCAGTGATTAAAACATTCGAAGGAGAAACCGTTCGATTATATTCTGATTCGATGAGATGTGCAACTTCTGTTGTTAGTGCTGGTGAACCCGACATTGGTTGATATTGATGCACATTTTCATTGGCTTTTTCTTTCAATATCTGCACAAGAAGTGGGTCAACCGGAAAATTAGGAAAGCCTTGAGAAAGGTTTATTGCATTGTGTTCGTTCGCCAATTGTGACATTACAGAAAATATCGTTGTACCTACTTCGGGAAGTTTTGATTGCATCTTTTTTAGCTAAAAATAGGCAAAAATGACACAAAAAGAGGGGTTCAACTTGTATAAATTCGAAATAATCTACTTTTTTTCTCTCGGTCCTCTTTTGTAAATTACCAATCCATTGAGAAAGTTTCGTAGAATTTGATCTTGACATTCCATGTATTTAGGATGGTCTTCTTTTCTAAAGAATGCACCTAGTTCACTCTTGCTTATTTTAAAATCAACCAATTTTAGAATGTCAACGATTTGGTCGTCTCTCAATTGAAGAGCAACACGTAGCTTCTTTAAAATATCGTTATTCGTTAATGCCATTGTTTATTTATTTTTATTCAATTATAAATTCGTCTTTATTATCTTCTTCGGCTTCTTTTTTCATTTTTTCCAGCCATCGATTCACTTTGTTGTCTTTTTTCGGTGGTTTTTGCTCAATGATGGTGTCTGCCGTTTTAATAGGGTCGAAATCTACTGAAATTTCTTCTTTTGGCCCTTTCTCTTTAATGTATTCTTGTACCGTTGTGTCACTTTTAAAAAGCCCAAACTCTGTTTTTAAAATAGATTTCGCATTTTTCTTTTCTTCAATTCTCTTTTCTGTGGCGATTTCTTTCTTCGATTCTCTATCCCATTCTATCGTTGGATTATCTAAATCACCATACATTCGCATAAAGACTCGAAATCCAGTACCATCATCTTCAATTTCTCCAAACTCGCTGACTTCTTTCTTTTTAAGATCACGAAAGCGGAAGCCAAAACGATAATCTATTTTATTGGTAAATGTATGCTTCCCTGAAACTTCAATATTTATAGCAGAAGAATGTATCGACATTGAAGGCAAGGTGAGGATACCATTTTTAATGATTATTGTGTTCTTTAATCGTTCAAATTTTAAATCTTTTAATCTTTTTCCAAAATCATCAATGTTTTCTTTTCCGAGAATGCTTTTTAAGCTTGAGGTTTTAAGACTTTCTATAATTGTTGTGAATGTTTCTAGATTTTTTAATCGACCGTTATCGATCTGAATGCCAATTTCTGCTTTTATTGCACTGCTTTTAATTCCTGTTCTTACATCAAAAGGTGCGTGAAAATTAACACTGGCAATAGCGACACCTTCAATATTTTCACTTTTAACGACATCTTGTTTAAAATTATCCCATTCTTTAAAAAGTGACTTAAAATTGATGTTTTTAGAAGCCACGTTGCTTGAAATGTAGAAAATTTCAGGACTTCTTTCTTCGATTGTAACAGAACCTTTGATGTTTGCACCTCCATTTTCAAGCACGACTTTAGGAAAGCGAATTAAGCGACCATTCACAACCATATTCCCTTTTATTTTGGAAAATATGTGCTTTTCATAATGCAATTCATTTACTTCGAGAAAAACTTTGCCTCTCATATTTTTGTTTAAAATAAATGCCCTTGCATTGAGGTTTTTGTCTTTCTTCGTCTCTGTACCGAGATCTTGTAAAATAATTTTATTGCTTTTAATGTTTAATTGACCGTCTAATTTTCCTCTACCTTGAAAATAAGGAATAATTTCATTCAACACACCATTTACCTGAAAGTCGGATTGCCCAATTTCTAATGACAAATCATCTAAGCCGATGGCATTATTTCTGAGGTAAACATTTCCATTTACAGACTTAAAAACACGTTTATCACCTGTTAATTTAGCTAATACATCGTTTAATTTAATTTCGCCTTCTATTTTAGAAATATTAAAATCCATTTCACCATTTTTATTCGGTTTTCCTTGGATTTTAAAAGAGGTCTGCACATTCACTTGCCCACTCAAATTTTCGATACTTGGAATCGGAAACAAAGAATGAAGAACGTTCAAATCAATTAAACCATTTGCATTTCCCTTAAAAATTGGTTCATTGAAGTGAGTGAGCAATAAATCTCCTTTGAAAGGACCCCCGTTGGTTTGAAAAGAGATGTTTTTGAGCTCTAATTGTTCTTTTTTTACACCATTAACATTAGAATATACCCCATCCAATTTAATTTTACGCATAGAAATTTTAGAATTTGGAATACGTAAATTACCATTCTCAATTCCAAATGAACAATTGACTTTTAAGGGTGTTTTATCATTATTCTTTTTTGAAAGATCAAGGTTAAATCTTAAAACCCCTTGTCCTTCAAGTTTCTGAACATTATTCAATTCTTTTAACGCTAATTTATTTGCCGCATCTTTGATATTAAGGTTTTTTCCTTTGAGGTGAAATTCGAAACCATCATTATTGACATTTCCACTAAAAATGAAAGGTAATTCTGAGATTAAAATTGTAGATTCTGGAATAGAAACCGTGCTAGAATCTTTATTTACATTCACCTCTACCTTAATATTAGCGGGTTGGTTGGTCACCAACGAAATTTCACCACTTTGTGCATTAACAATTAAAATTTTAGCCTCTGTTTTGGTTGTAAAAACTGAAGAATGGAAAGAACCTTCCAAATTCATCTCGTGAATTAATGTTTGGTACGTCTGATTCGTTGCTTTGTTGATGTATGTGTAGCTAAAATCCTTGAAAGTGACCGCTTGAAGGTTAATGTCAAAAGCTGATTGAGTTGTAGAATCCTTTTCTTGACGTAAAATGTCGTAGTTGTTCTTCCCAAACTCATCCACTTTCATTTTAAATGTTCCGTGATTGATATCGATAAATTTCACGTTGTAATTCTCATTCCATAAATCAACCGGATTAAATTTAAAACGGATTTTCTCTGCAAAGAGCAAGGTGTCTATTTGGGAAGCGTTTGAAATACTGTCTTGAATAAACACATGGTTAAAATCTACCGATAAATTCGGGAAGGAACCCCAAAAAGCTAAATCAACATTAGAAACTTCTACTTTGGTGTCTAGGTGTTTGTTTAATTCAGAAACTACAGCTCCGCAAATATCATCTTTGAAAATATAGAGTAAAAGTGTGATGAGCAGAATAATACCTGTAATTATTCCAGCAACCCATTTTAAAAATGAAAACACCCGTTTTTTAGACATTGAGCAAATATAAAGTAGAATGACAGTCGTTTAAAGAACGAATCATATACTTATGAACGAAAAAATGTTGGATTTGGTACTTGTACAAGTAGATTTGACTTGGAAAAGTGGATGATTTTCTTATTTTAAAGACCTTCCAGGTCTAAGACCTGGGCTGAATAAGAAAAAAACACTTACTATAACGTGTTGATAGTTAAGATATAAGGTTTGGTGTGGACAGTTAAAAAAAACTAGGTCTTAGACCTGGAAGGTTTAACCTTAAGTTGAGAAATAAAATACAGTTATCTACCTTTACAACTCATTTGTTTCTATTATCTTTGTTGCTGATTTAAAATAAATAAAATGAGTTTACTTACAGTAGGTTCAGTTGCTTTTGATGCAATTGAAACACCTTTCGGAAAGACAGATAAGATAATTGGAGGAGCAGGAACGTACATCGCTTTGGCTTCTGCTTTTTATAATATTGAACAAAAAATAGTTTCTGTAGTTGGGGGAGATTTTCCAAAAGAGATGCTTGATCTGCTAGCTTCAAAAAATGTTGATTTAGAGGGTTTACAAATCAAACAAGGAGAAAAGACCTTTTTTTGGTCTGGTGAATACCACAACGATATGAATTCTCGTGATACATTAATCACAGAATTGAATGTTTTGGAAAATTTTGATCCTATTATTCCTGCGAGTTATCAAGGAGTTGATTATTTAATGTTGGGAAATTTAAGCCCACAAGTGCAAAGCACAGTAATTGATCGTTTAGACAAACGTCCGAAATTAGTAGCAATGGATACCATGAATTTTTGGATGGATATTGCTATGGATGATCTAAAAAAGACCATTTCTAAAGTTGATGTATTAATCATTAATGATGAAGAAGCGAGACAACTTTCTGGAGAGTATTCTTTGGTTAAAGCGTCAAAAGTTATTCGTGCAATGGGTCCTAAGTTTTTAATCATTAAAAAAGGGGAGCACGGAGCTTTATTGTTCAATGAAGATAAATTATTCTATGCACCAGCACTTCCTTTGGAAGAAGTTTTCGATCCAACTGGGGCTGGCGATACATTTGCAGGAGGTTTTATGGGATATTTAGCCAAAACTGATGATATCTCTTTCGATAATATGAGACGTGCCATCATTAATGGTTCTGCATTGGCTTCTTTTTGTTGTGAAAAATTTGGTACAGAACGTTTGACCACAATTACGGATAAAGACTTAAATGAAAGAATAGAGGAGTTTGTAGCTCTCGCCAACTTTGACATTGTAAAAGAAATCGCATAATAAACCTCGATTTTTACACAAAAACCCTTTACGAATATGAATTTTATAGAAAAAATAAAAGAATACGCAGACCACCAAGAAATCCTAAAAATAGGAAGAGATGTGAACAAATTAAGAACTCAATTTGAAGATTATCTTTTGGAAGAAGAGCGCAAATCACAAGTTGCCGTTCTTGAAGCAAAAGATACTGAGGATTCTGAATTAATGAATAAGGTTGCAGAAACAACTAAAAACACATTGACTGAGTTAGCACTTTTGAAAGATAATTTCTATGAAGCTTATTCAGTATTTAAAGAAAGAAGAAAAGCTGCTTCTGAAGAAAAATCAGCCACTGAACAGAAAAATCTTTCTGAGAAAGTTACTTTAATTAATCAACTTAAAGAAACTGTTACTTCTGAAGAAAACATCAGTGCGGCATTTGCTTCATTGAAAGAAATTCAAGAGAAATGGAAAACAATTGGTGACATTCCTCGTGAAAAAAGAAATGAAATTCAAGTGGAATATTCACACCTTTTGGATGATTTTTTCTACAATATTAAAATATATAGAGATTTAAAAGATCATGATTTTCACCGCAATGCTCAATTAAAACATAAGCTGATTGATCAATTAAAGGAATTAGGAAAACAGAATAAAATCAAAGAAATTGAGACACAGTTAAAAGTGTTGCAAAATGATTGGAATGATATCGGTCCTGTTCCAAACGAAGAATGGGAAAGTATCAAAGAGTTGTATTGGACAGAAGTTCGTTCGATTTACAATAAGATCAACCGTTTTTATGATGACAGAAGAGTGAAAATGATTGCAAACCTTGAGCAAAAGAAAGAGTTATTAGAGAAAACAAAAGAGTTAGTTGCCTCTCGTATTAAAGCTGATTCTTCGAAAGCTTGGGAGACAATTACTAAAGAAATTTTAGACATCCAAAAAACATGGAAAACAATCGGGTTTGGTCCGAAGAAAGAAAATGATGCTATTTGGAAGGAGTTTAGAGCAGAATGTGATGTTTTTTTCGATGCTAAGAAAGAATTCTTTTCTGAAATTCAAGGCGAATACGATAAAATTGCCGAAAAAAAACGTGAAATTATAGCGAAAGCAAAAGCATTGAAAGATTCGAAAGAATGGAGAGATGCTGCTGGTAAGTTGAAAGAATTACAATCGCAGTGGAAAAAAATTGGTCATTCAGGAATAAAGCATGAACAAAAACTATGGAAAGAATTTCGTAGTCATTGTGATGCATTCTTTAATGCTCGTCAAGCAACATTTGATGAAAAAGACAAGCAAAATGAAGCAAATCTTTCGTTGAAACAAGCTGTGATTGAAAGAATCAAGACATACAAAGTAAATGAAGATGATAAGGAGAAAGTTCTCGCTGATTTGAAAGCATTTTCTACTGAGTTTTCTGCGATTGGACATGTGCCAATTAAAATGAAAGATGAGGTTTTTAACACTTTCAAAAAAATAATGGACGCACACTACAAATCAATCAAAATGAGTGCTGAAGAACAAGAACAAATTCTTTTTGAAGCTAAAATTGATGTTTTAAAAGCAAGTGGAAATGCAAGCCGTCAGTTTGATTCTATGAAAATGGATTTAAGAAAAAACATCGATGCTTTGCAAAAAGACATTCATCAATTGGAAAATAATCTTGGGTTCTTTGCAAATAGTAAAGGAGCAGATAGTTTGAGAAAAGAGGTTGAGAAGAAAGTGGATGTTTTGAAAAGTAAAATTATCGCGATTCGTAAACAAATTAAAATGATACCGAATGAATAAATTCATCAACGTATTATTACTTTTTACTCTATTTCCAACGATGCTATTAACTGTTTTTGTTGGTTTTGACTTTCCCTTAAGTTTCTTAAAAACATCGGGTCAAAATTTACCGTATAAATTTGAAATTTTCTTAGGAATAGGAATTTTTATTCTAATTGTTCTTGTTAGAAGGAGTGTTAGAAGATGGATGGGAATGCTTATCGTGTCGAAGCAAAAGAGGTTTAAATGGAATGTTCCTGTGAGTAAATCAAGAAAATCTAGAGTGGTAACATACCTTGGATTAGAAGCTTTTATTATGCTTTTTATTGGTGTCACTCTTTATCAAGTTTCAAACGATGCTTTTGCCCCTGCGGGTGCATTTATTTTTTGTACTATCGATAATGTTTTGTTTGCAATAGTTGGTTCTATCAAAAAAGGATTCCGTATCGGTCTTTCTTCAAAAGCGTTAATGGTTGCTGATAGAGAAGTGGTTTTACTTTATTTTAGAGGACTTAGAAAAGTCAGTGTTCACCAACAAAGTGTTTACTTTGATTACGTAAAAGGGTTACAACTTTCTTTCCCTATCGATTGTATACAAGAAGACCATAAAGAAGAATTCTTCACCATTCTTGAAGAACAATTAGATCCGAAGAAGGTTTATTTTGAAGTAAAAAAGTAACTTTTTTTTCTTAATTTTAAAGGATGAAAAAGATTAGTCGTAGAAGTTTTATACCCATCGTTGGTACAGCAATTCTTGGTGCATCATGTCTTTCTTCAACATCTTTAAATACTATCAACTCAATAGCTTCTCCTATTATTCTCCCAAAAAGGTTAAATAAAGGAGGTGTCATAGGTGTTTCTGCACCTGCTGGTGGAATTAAAAATACCCAAGAATTGACCGATTTTGAGATGATTTTATCAGAATTAGGATACAAAACAAAATTCAGTAAGAATTGCACCAAGAAATACGGTTATTTTTCCGGAACCGATGAAGAACGCGCCTCTGATTTCATGGATTTAATTGAAGATAAAGAAGTTAAAGCAATTTTCTTTCTCCGTGGAGGATGGGGGTGTGCACGGATTCTCCCTTTCTTAGATTTCGAAAAGATAAAACGTCACCCTAAAATCATCATGGGTTTTAGCGATATCACAACACTTCTCAACGCAATTACAGTAAAAACAGGATTAGTCACTTTTCATGGTCCAGGAGGAAATTCTTCGTGGAACAATTACAGCATTAAGTACATTCAAGACCTATTAGAACACGGGAAAGCAGTAAAGTACAAAAACGTACTTTCAGATGCGCCAATTATCACGTATCAATCAGGAGTTACTTCGGGAGAATTGTATGGAGGAAATTTAAGTGTAATTTGCTCTTTGATTGGAACTGATTTTCTTCCCGATTGGGAAAATAAAATTCTCTTTTTGGAAGATGTGGGCGAAGAGCCTTATCGTATTGATAGAATGCTCACCCAATTGCAACAAGTGGGTGTATTTGAAAAAATAAAAGGTCTTATTTTAGGTAATTTTAGAAAATGCATAGCCGAAGAACCTGATAGATCATTCACGCTAGAAGAAGTTTTTGAACAGCATTTTTCCAATGTTCCATTTCCTGTGTTTTATGGTGCACAAATTGGGCATACAAAGAATAAGTTTACCGTTCCGATTGGTCTTGAAATTGAAATGAACGCTGATGTGGGAGGTTTTGAGTTGAAAAAAACGGGGGTTATGTGAGTTGTTTTCGCGTGCTCAGGTATGTGATTCTACAGCAACAACATGTAATATAATGTACTATATTTCCAACCCAACCCAACCCAACAAAAAACACATATAAAGCCAGGGAAAGATTAAAACGACATTATTTCCAGCT
>JAJRQQ010000086.1 GCA_024280155.1 Bacteroidota bacterium | reverse complement strand
TATAGAATGGTGATTGAAAATACAATTCCAGGTGTAGAAGCATTACGTGATACATTGCAAGCGAAATCAGAAGCGTTTAAAGATGTGGTAAAAATTGGCCGAACTCATCTTATGGATGCGACTCCTTTGACATTAGGGCAAGAATTCTCTGGCTACGTATCTCAATTAAATCATGGACTGAAAGCATTGGAAAATACCTTAGCTCATCTTTCTGAATTAGCATTGGGTGGTACAGCTGTTGGTACAGGTTTAAATACTCCAAAAGGATACGATGTTTTAGTCGCTAAATACATTGCAGAATTTACAGGATTGCCTTTTATTACTGCAGAGAATAAATTCGAAGCATTGGCAGCTCACGACGCAATTGTTGAATCACACGGTGCGTTAAAACAATTAGCTGTTTCGTTAAATAAAATTGGAAATGATATTCGTTTGTTGGCTTCTGGACCTCGTTCTGGAATTGGAGAAATTACCATCCCTGCAAATGAACCAGGTTCGTCAATTATGCCAGGAAAAGTCAACCCAACTCAAGCAGAAGCATTGACAATGGTTTGTGCACAGGTAATGGGGAACGATGTGGTAATTGGTGTCGGTGGAATGCAAGGTCACTATGAATTGAATGTTTTTAAACCTGTTATGGCCGCTAATTTCTTAGAAAGTGCTCGATTGATTGGAGATGCTTGCCGTTCTTTTGATGTGAATTGTGCACAAGGAATTGAACCGAATCAAAAAAGAATTGATGAGTTGTTGAATAATTCATTGATGCTTGTTACTGCATTAAACACGAAGATTGGCTATTACAAAGCAGCTGAAATCGCAAACACAGCACATGAAAATGGAACAACACTTCGTGAGGAAGCTGTGCGTTTAGGTTATGTGCCTGCTGAAGAATACGATAATTGGGTAGATCCTAAAAAAATGATTGGTTCATTGGATTAATCAGAAGTAAAAAAGAGCAAAAAAAGTACGGACAAGTCGCGACTTGTCCGTACTTTTTGCTTCTTTTTAATTTATCCTTTTTCAAAAGTGAAATTAATCGGTAATTGAACTCTTGTTCTTACAGGGCCATAAGCATTTTCTGCGGGTTTCCATTTTGGAAAATTCCGAACAATTCTTTTGGCTTCCCTGTCTAAAGATGGTGAAACACCTCGAACAATTTCAATGTTTGAAATAGACCCATCTTTTTCTACGATAAATGTTAGATAAACCTTTCCTTGTGTATCTGTTTCAATATCAATTTGAGGATAGTGAACGTTATCGTTGATATTTTCAATCATTGCCGCTCTACCACCAATGAATTCTGTTGGTATCGGAGGGAATAAATCGACATCGTCCTCAGGTCTGACATCAATAATGTTACCCATTTCGCCTGGCCCTTTTGGTATTCCCATTTCACCAACAATCCCTGATGTTATTTCTTTTCCTGTGTTTTTAGAAACATCTATTTGGTCAGAAACAGCTCCATTCTTTTGTGTCAATTGCTGTTCGTTACTTTTTTGAGGTGTGCGTTTTTGTTGATGAACAACGTCTTTTTTCTGCTGAATTTGCATCACTTCGATGTCGATTAAATTTGCAACTACCCCTTGTTTTTCATGTTCTATTCGAATGGTTTTTGTATAAGTAAATGCAGCTAAAGTTAAAGACCCTGCTGTGAGTAATCCTATTTGCAATAGGACAAATCTTTTCCGCTCGAGGTCGAACCTCGAATTTTTCTTTTCGTTCATAATATTGAAGTTTATATGTTTGTTCTTCGATAATTTCAAAAGCTGTGCCATTTTTTTAATCGTCAGATTAACAGTTGTTTAATTGTTAATTTTTTGTTAATATTTATATAGGGGTGATTTGTTTGTGTCGAGTTTTTTTAACTAAAAAAGTTGAGGAAATAGAATATTTGAGTACTTTCGTAAGTATAAATTCTTGTAAAGAAGAATGGCAAAAAAACTGACATTAGATATTGATACTGATATAGATTTCGAATTGATTGGAATTTGTTCTCATCTCGTTGATTATCGTTTAGTTTGGGATTTGAATAAAGTACTTGATTTTCATTTTGAAAGAGGAGAGAATTATTGTGTGTACGACAAGTATGGCAAGGTGGATTCAGAGCATTCATTGTATCAATATACTGATAAAGAAGATAAGACAGTTGTCTTCTTAGTAAAGAATAAACAAGATGGTAAATTCCTTATCTCGGAGAAGTCGAGTATTGATTATTTCCTTTTCATATACGAGAATTATATTGTTGAAATAGAGGATTTAAAAAAGAAAATTAAGAAAGCGAACAGTGTTCTTGGAGTTTATCCGTTAAACCCTTTAGAAATAAAGTCAGCAAAAAACATTGAATTGATTTAAAATGAAAAAAACAAAGATTATAGCAACAATGGGACCTGCTTCCATTGATAAAAATACTTTAAAGGAAATGATTCTGGAAGGGGTAAACGTTTGTAGGTTGAACTTCTCACATGGCTCACACGATGTACACAAAGAAACGATAGAGCTAATTCGAGAAATAAATGATGAATTACATTCAAATGTTGCCATTCTTGGAGATTTACAAGGACCGAAAATAAGAACAAGAAAAATGGAGGAAGGTGTTGTCCTCGTTCCAGGATCAATTGTTACAATTAAAACGGATGAAATTGTCGGAACGGCAGATGTTTTTTCTATCAATTATTCTCAGTTGCCCCAAGATGTTCAGAAAGGGGAGAGAATTTTATTGGATGATGGAAAACTAACGTTGGAAATTATCAGTACCAACGGAAAAGATGAAATTAAAGCCAAAGTAATCTATGGAGGTGTTTTAACTTCTAATAAAGGTGTAAATCTTCCGAATACGGTAATTTCGATGCCTTGTTTGACTGAAAAAGATTTGATTGACCTCGATTTTGCTATTCAAAACAAACTGGATTGGATTGGATTGTCATTCGTGCGTTCTGCAGAAGATATTCGAGAATTAAAATCAATCATTGCGAAAAACAATTCAAATGCAAAAGTTATTGCGAAAATTGAAAAACCGGAAGCTCTAAAAGATATTGATGCAATCATAGCTGAAACAGATGCTTTAATGGTGGCTCGTGGAGATTTAGGAGTAGAAGTTCCTTTTCAAAATGTTCCATTAATTCAGAAGATGCTCATCAATAAATGTGTAAAGAATGCAAAACCCGTCATCGTGGCAACGCAAATGATGGAAAGTATGATTGTAGCAAGTTCTCCAACTCGTGCAGAAGTAAATGATGTTGCCAATGCGGTCTTGGATGGTGCAGATGCTGTGATGTTATCTGGAGAAACTTCGGTTGGTGCATATCCTGTGGAAGTAATTAAAGCAATGTCAAATATTGTCGTCGAAATGGAAACTTTTGATGGGATTTACAGTAAAGAAGAATTTCCTGAGCGGAATAAAGACCGTTTTATCACAGATTCAATTTGCTTCAACGCTTGTCGATTAGTGAAAAGAGTTGATGCAAAAGCAATACTTACCATGTCATTCTCTGGATATACTGCGTATAAATTAGCTTCTCAACGACCTAAAGCAGAAATTTTTGTTTTTACAAGCAATAAAAAGATATTGACTCAACTAAGTCTAATCTGGGGTGTGAAAGGTTTTTATTACAATAAAAGAGTCAGTACGGATGATACAATAGCGGACATTAAAAGAATTTTGAAACAGAAAAATCTAGTCCAAAAGGATGATATGGTCATCAATATTGCGTCAATGCCGATTGAGGCTTTAGGTAACTCTAATATGTTAAAATTAAGTAAGGTAGAGTAGTTTACCCTAAAAACCGTACTTTTACACTTTCATTACTTACAGTAAACCCCAAACAAGTGAGATTATTTTTTTTATTTTTATTAACCGCTATTTCTTCACAGGCACAAATTCAATGTACGATTGATATAACAATCAACGAAGGCGGCTCGATAACTCTCTGTGAAAATGGAACAGGAACGATTTCTGGCGCCAATGGATTTACTGCTTATAATTGGGCAGGACCAGAATCAGTTACAGGTCAAACGATTACACCGCAATTTTCAGGGCAATATATCCTTTCTGCAACGGATGCTACAAATTGTGTTTCGCAAGATACGATTCAAGTTACTTTAACTCCTGCTCCAATACCAGTACTTGTTTCTTCCGAAGGAAGTGTGATTTGTCCTGCGACAGGAACAACGTTGAGTACATCTTTGCCTTTTGCGACGTATGATTGGGGCAATGGAAATACAAATCCAACTCTTTTTGTAAATCAAACGGGAATGTACACGGTTAATGTAACGGACGCAACAGGATGTGTTGGTTCAGAATCTATCATGATTAATACCTTTAATTTTGGAGTGACTTCTTCTGCGGTTTCAGGTTGCTCGGGAACAAATATTGCCTTAACAGCTACTGGTGGAACAAGTTATGCATGGTCAACAGGTGAGTTTGGAAATACAATTATTGTTAACCCTTCTACAACAACAAATTATAGCGTCCAAATCACAGCGGGTTCTTGTACGGATAACTTAACGATTACAGTTGATCCTCTGGAAATTGAACCTTTTGCTATGCCAGATACAATTTATGTTGGTGTACAAGAAACACATTTTATTGCAGGTCCTGTTGGGTTTAATTCTTATTTATGGTCTCCAGGTAACCAATTAGATACTCCAACCAATTCAGGCGTTAATTTTACGGGTGATTCTACACAAATGATAACCTTGGAGGCTATTCATTCTTCGGGTTGTACCTTAACTGATAGTGTATTGGTAATTGTTGTAGATTTATCCATTCCATCGGGATTCTCACCGAATAGTGATGGTGTAAATGATCTTTTTGTTATCCCAGAAATAACTTCGGAGAATTATACCGCAAAATTAATGGTGTGGAATAGATGGGGAGAGATTGTTCTCGAAGAAGACGATTATCAAAATGATTGGGCAGGTGATTGCCGAGGAAAGACTTGCATGGGGGATGGGGATTTACCTGAAGGAACTTATTTCTACCATGTCGATGTTTACGGAGTTACAGTTAAAGGATACACAACAATAAAGCGTTAAGAATGAAGTTTATATTTTTAGTAATAATCAGTTTCGTTGCTTATTCTTCATTCTCGCAGAATACAACTCGGTTTTCACAATTTAACTTTGCGCAAGGAGTAAACAATCCTTCTGCGTTGGCATTGGATGGTGACTTTATGGTTGATTTGATTATGCGTCATCAATGGTTGGGCGTTGACGGTGCACCGACAACAATTGCGCTAAATGGTCAATATGCGCTGAACAATGACAATGCTGTCGGATTTAATTATTTCTACGATAAAATTGGGGCACAAGAATTTCATTCTTTCAATGGACAGTATGCGTATCGTGTTCGTTTTTCTGCAGATCGCTACTTGGCTTTAGGTGCATCTATCGGTATTGATAATCGGGTGATTATTTTTACGGGAAGTGAATTAAATGATCCTAATGACCCAGCATTCTCTACAGCAGGAGCATATTCTCGAGTGTTTTTTAATGCTGGAGTTGGACTTTTCTATAATTCGCCGAATTTTTATTTCGGAGCGAGTATTCCAAAATTATTTCAGAATACTAGAATAGGAAATGAAAAAGGTTTTCAACCTCCAAGATGGCATTATTATGGAACCTTAGGCGGGTATATTCCTGTTGGCAGTAAATTTACATTCAATCCTCATTTGCAGTTAAAATTAACGATGAATGCTCCAATTTCTGCAGATTTAATTCTTCGAAATACTTTTGTAAATAGATTTAGTATTGTAGTAGGATATAGAACTGAGCAGTCGTTGATTGCAGGTGTTGATTTTTTAATTTCACAGAATTTCCGATTAGGTTACTCATTTAATTACGACATTGGACCTCTTTCAAAAGTGAAAGGAATGTCAAATGAGCTGTATCTCGGTTTTGCATTTCCGTATAATTCTGACCGATATAATTTCGGGAAAAGAAGATACATCAGCAAAAAAGGAGGATATAAAAAAGATTACAAGAAGACTTATCACCGAAAACGTTCGAGAAGAGGGCGTAAATACGGTAGAGATACACGATACAGAGGGGGGAAATACCGCTAAGAAATATCTTTTTTGAGCGGAAGAAAAGTGCTCTGATTTTCTTATATTTGCAATCTAAAATTTTTGCAAATGAATACTTTCACAAACAGACACATTGGTCCAAGCGCATCCGAAAGAAAGGAGATGCTTAACGTTATTGGTGTAAATTCAGTAAATGAATTGATCGATAAAACAATTCCGGCTCATATTCGATTGAACCGTAATCTTGATATTAGCCCTGGTCTTTCTGAACAAGAATACCTTGAACATATCAATGAATTGGCTCAGAAAAATAAAGTTTTTTCTAATTTTATTGGATTAGGTTATAACGAAACGATTGTTCCGTCTGTTGTTTTGAGGAATGTATTGGAAAATCCAGGATGGTACACGGCATATACGCCCTACCAAGCAGAAATTTCACAAGGTCGTTTAGAAGCTTTGTTGAATTTCCAAACAATGATTTTGGATTTAACAGGAATGGAGTTAGCTAATGCATCTTTGTTAGATGAAGGAACGGCTGCTGCTGAAGCAATGATTATGTTCTACAACTCTCGTTCTCGAAAAGAAGTGAAAGCAGGGAAGAATAAATTTTTCATTGCAGAAGATTGTTTTATTCAAACCATAGATATCGTAGAAGGGAAAGCAAAAAATTTAGAAATTGATTTAGTGATTGGTGATGCTAAAACATTTGAACCAACGGATGAATTCTTCGGAGCAATCATTCAATACCCAAATCGTTTTGGTTCAATAGAAGGTGTCGAAGAATTTGTTGATAAAATGAATCAAGCAGAAGTGAAAGTTGCCGTAGCAGCAGATATTCTTGCTATGGTTATTTTAAAATCACCAGGTTCTTTTGGGGCAGATGTAGTTTTTGGATCGTCACAACGTTTTGGTGTGCCAATGGGTAACGGTGG
>JAJRQQ010000085.1 GCA_024280155.1 Bacteroidota bacterium | reverse complement strand
TGCACTTACGGCTTCACATGCTTTTTGTGCATCAAAGAATGGAACCAACAAAAGCAAATCTGTTGTTGGGTGAGGAATTAAACGTAAAACAATCTTCGTAATGATTCCCAATGTCCCTTCTGAGCCAACCATTAATTGTGTGAGATTATATCCCGTAGAATTTTTGAGAACGTTTGCTCCCGTCCAGATGATTTCTCCATTTGGTAGAACAACTTCTAGGTTGAGGACATAATCACTCGTAACACCATATTTTACTGCTTTTGGACCACCAGAATTCTCAGAAACATTTCCTCCAATGAAACAACTGCCTTTACTTGCAGGGTCGGGAGGATAGAAAAGTCCAACTTCTCTCACTGCTTCTTGTAGAATTTGCGTTATCACTCCAGGTTCTGTGGTTATTTGTAAATTATCCTCGTCAATGTTTAGGATTTTATTGAACCTTTCCATTGAAAGAGCTACACCACCATAAACGGGAATTGCACCGCCACTCAAACCTGTTCGTGCACCCTGCGGAGTAACGCAAATGTTGTGAGAAGAACAATAACGCATAATTTCAGCAACTTCCTCAACAGTTGATGGTTTTAAAACGACGCTGGGAAGAATGGAAATGTCTTCTGTTTCATCGTGACTGTATTCTTTTAAATCATCAGGGTGGATAGAGCAACCTTTCCCTATCAAAGAATGAAAAAATGCAATGTGTTTCTGTTCAAGTCGTGTGAAATTGTTCATAGTTCCAAATGTAAAAATAAAAAAAGAGAAGCGGTTAAACTTCTCTTTTGATTGTTTTAATGTTCTAAAGAATACCAACCATCAAACAAACCACACCTAGCTCCATGGTAATCCCCACAATCATATTCTTTTACTTGGATTGTGTTGGAATTAAATGTAAAATTGATGTGGCATTGACTTTCATCATCTTCAAAATTTGCCACGTTACTTTTAGTCAAATATGCAGTTCCACTGATTCCACTCCCCATACAACTAGGACCACTTTGTTCAATTTCAAAGTATATAGCTCCATCAGATGATGGACCTTTAATTTTAAGAATATTATGAACTTCACCAGAGACGAAGTTGTATTTCCCAGTCCATTGTGAATTGTTTTTTTTCTTTTGAAAAGAACTTTCATTATTTGAAGAAAGAGAAACGACGAAGGGCATTTCTTTAGAACCATCAGGTTTAGACCAATTTCCTTTTAGGATTGTTTCATTTGTATTTAAAGTTCCTCTAAAAACTCCAGTCATACTACCTTTTGAGTTAAATTCATTAATAACTACCTTATTATTTTCATCTATAGTTCCTTGTAGTTTTAGCGGTACTCCTTGAGATTTATATGTGTAAGTTCCAGAAAGAGAATTATTGTCACAAACTAAAGTCATGATAATATCATACTTATAATTTATTGTACCTTCAAAACTTTTATTAAAATTTTTAATGATGGTCTTATTTTGAACTTTTGAGATTGTTTTTTCTGTTTCTGAAATATCAGATTCCAAGTTCTGATTACATGAAACGATGATTGTTGATAGGATTATAAAGATTACATTTTTCATTTTATTCTGGTGTTGAGTTTAATAATATACAGTTGCAAGATTTAGTTCTTGAGGGTAAGGTGATGATTTTTGAAAAACTACTAAAACCATTCAAATCCCTTAGAAATTGAGTTTCTTTTTCTTTAATTATATTTCCATTTTTATCATAAGCTGTTATCTTTACTAGAATATTCTTATGAGTTCGTTGTGAATTATTTTGTACGTTTACGTCTACTGTAGAAGAAACAAGTATATTTGTTAAATTGTTACAAGTAACATCTAAGTCATATGTGTTTCTAGTGTTAACAATGGAGTTATAAGTATGCCCATTTTCATTTAAATAAATATATACTCCTCCACAGATTATTGTTAGTAGTAAAACAAAGATTATTATTTTTTTCATAATTAATTTCCTTTAATTTCAAATTCTGTTCTTCGATTTTGCTGTCTTCCTGCTGCATTGTTGTTCGAAGCAATCGGTTTCGATGAACCATAACCTTTCGCAGTCATTCTCGAAGCAGAAATACCTTTCGATTTTAAATAGTCAACAACAGCTTGTGCTCTGTCTTGTGATAATTGGTTGTTCAACTTTGCAGAACCTGTGTTATCGGTATGACCAGAAATCTCAATTTTCAATGTTGGAACATCTTTCATCAGTTTCACTAATCGGTCCAACTCAGCGTTCGATTCTGAACGTAAAGTAGATTTTCCAGTATCGAAGAAGATGTTGCGAAGAGCGATTTTACTTCCAACTTTAATGTTTTTCAGCTCAATTATTTTGTTTACTAGATTATCCGCTGAACCTGTTGGAATATCAAAATTCTCAGAATGGAAAAGGTATCCATCTGCTTTTACAGCAATACCGTAATTTTTTCCTGATGCAAGTGTGATAATGAACTTACCTGTTGCACTGTTCGTTGTGAACGTCTCAATGATTTTTCCAGTGGCATTGTCGGTAATTTCAATCTGTGCTTCAACAGCCTTCTTTGTAATTGCATCGATTGTTTTTCCTTTAAAAACAGTGAATGACTTTTTGTTCACTTTCACCTTTTCTTCAATCGAATTGTCCTTAATTGGATTTGCGATAGAAGCCAATAAATAATCTTCAGTTGCTAAAGCAGGTTGCTTTTCTTCTCCCCAGAATGTGACTTTGTATAAATCATATCCACCT
>JAJRQQ010000084.1 GCA_024280155.1 Bacteroidota bacterium | reverse complement strand
GGAAACTTTCGAAGACCAAACGTTAGTGCAGTAAAAATACGAATACATCATTTTGCAGTTGTTTTTTAACACAAAAGATATGACACTAAAAGAGAAACAACAAGATATAATCGATGAGTTCGCTATTTATGATGATTGGATGGATAAATACGAGTACATCATCGATCTTGGGAAAGAATTACCTCTTTTACCTGAAGAAAACAAAAAAGACAGTCAGTTAATTGAAGGTTGTCAATCACGTGTATGGTTGGATTCAAAGATTGAAGATGGTAAGATGAAATTCTTTGCGGATTCTGATGCAATTATAACTAAAGGAATTATTGGGTTATTGATTCGTGTACTTGATGGAGAATCTCCAAAAACCGTAGCGACAGCAGATCTACATTTCATTAAAGAAATTGGATTGCAAGAACATCTTTCACCAACTCGTGCAAATGGATTAGTAAGTATGATACAAAAAATGAAATTAACAGCATTAAAATCGATACAATTATGAGTGCGATAATGGAATTAGAAAATAAAGTAGTTGAAATATTAAAAACGGTTTACGATCCAGAAATTCCTGTAGATGTTTTTGAGTTAGGCCTAATTTATTCCGTAGAAATAGACAAAGAGGCGAATGTGACTATTGAAATTACATTAACGTCTCCAAATTGTCCAGTTGCAGAGTCAATGCCTCAAGAAGTTGAAGATAAAGTAGCTGCATATCCAGCGATAAAGTCAGCGAAAGTAAACATCGTTTTTGATCCACCTTGGGACAAGGACATGATGAGTGAAGAAGCACAATTAGAGTTAGGGTTTTTGTAGGGGAATAGTTGCGACAATTGAGAATTGTGTAACGAGGGACGTAAATACTTTAAATAGTTCTGAGTTGAGAGAACTTCTATCTTCAACGATAATCGTAAAATCTTCTAGACTCTAAATTCTAAACTCAATTCTATTATAACCAACATTTTTACTATTTTTACATTCTATGAGAAGAGTTGTAATAACTGGATTAGGTGCGTTAACTCCAATTGGAGAAACAACCGAAGATTTTTGGAAAAACATTAAAGCTGGGAAAAGCGGTGCTGGACCGATTACAAAATTCGATACGGAGAAATTTCGTTGTCGTTTTGCGTGTGAATTGAAAGATTTTAATCCGAAAGACCACTTTCATGTCAAAGAATTAAGGAAATACGATCCTTTTACGCAATACGCTATCTTCACAGCAGACCAAGCGATTGAAGATGCTAAAATCAATTTTGAAGAACTCAATAGAAATCGAATTGGAGTGATTTGGGGTTCTGGAAACGGTGGAATCAAATCCTTTCAAGATCAAATGAAAGAATATTTTGCAGGAGATGGAACACCTCGTTTTACTCCTTTCTTTATTCCATTAATTTTAGTAGATATGCCTGCTGGAATTATCTCAATGAAACACGAATTAAGGGGTGTTAACTTTTGTCCTGTAACTGCTTGTGCGTCTTCTACAACTGCAATTATTGAGGCATTTAATCACATTCGTTGGGATAAAGCGGACATGATTATTGCCGGAGGTTCTGAAGCGGCTATTACCGAAGGTGCAATGGGAGGATTTGCTTCTGCTAGAGCATTGTCGTTGAAAAATGATGCCCCAGAAACTGCTTCTCGTCCTTATGATGTAAACCGTGATGGTTTTGTTATGGGAGAAGGTGCAGGAGCAATGATTATTGAAGAATATGAGCACGCAATCAAGCGAGGAGCGAAAATATACGGTGAAATTATTGGCGGAGGTCAGGCGGCAGATGCTTATCATTTGACTGGAACGCACCCTGAAGGTGAGGGCGCAATGTTAGGGATGACGGAAGCACTACGTGAAGCGCAACTTTCACCGGATGATATTGATTACATTAATATGCACGCAACTTCGACGCCGCAAGGAGATATTAGCGAACTAAAAGCTGTAGAACGTGTATTTGGCGCGAGAAAATCCCTTTCACTTTCTGGAACAAAATCAATGACTGGTCATTTACTCGGTGCAACTGGAGTTATTGAGGCGATAGCAACTGTTTTGGCACTGAAAGATGGGCAATTGCCTCCAACAATCAATACAACGGATATTATCCCAGAGTACAAAGACAAATATCACTTTCCATTGGGCAAAGCTGAACCAAAAGAAATGACTTATGCTATGAGTAATACTTTTGGCTTTGGTGGACATATTGCTTCTGTCGTTTTTAAGAAGTTTGAAGAGTAAAATATTCTCTCTCACTGATATTTATCACTTTTTCCTGCGATTAACCCCACGAACTTTGTGAAAAGTCATATTTCTATGGCTTATTTCATATTGGCTCGAATCATTCATGTTTTAGGTGTTGTCTTTTAAGTAGGTTGCGTTGCTATGGTTACAACGACAAATGCAGTTTCTGAGGCTTACCGTTTGTTTTTCATCCGTCAAACAATAAATACTTTGATTATATTTAAGTCGTAAAATTGATTAGTTTTTAATCAATTTTATATCTTTGTGTCATGACAAAGACTCAATACCAAGCACAAAACAATTTAGAGATATTCTCCACAGATGTTTCTTCCATTTTAAACTTACCATTGGTGGAAAATGGCATTAGTGCTGGTTTCCCTTCTCCTGCTGATGATTTTCTCGATGCTTCTATTGATTTAAACAAAGCTTTGGTCACTAACAAAGATGCTACATTCTACGGTCGAGTAAAAGGCGATTCTATGATTGATGCCGGGCTCAATGATGGTGATTTACTTATTATTGATAAAAGCTTAGAACCCATAAATGGAAAAATTGCCGTTTGTTTCATCGATGGTGAATTTACCGTAAAACGAATTAAAATAGAGCGTAAAATCATCTGGTTAGTTGCAGAGAATAAAAATTACCTACCGATAAAAGTCACAGCGGAGAATGATTTTGTAATCTGGGGAATTGTTACCAATGTAATTAAATCCGGTTAATGTTTGCTCTTGTCGATTGCAACAATTTCTACGCATCGTGTGAGCGTGTTTTTCAGCCCAATTTGAGAAACCAACCCATTGTCGTTCTTTCCAATAACGATGGTTGTGTAATTGCTCGAAGCAACGAGGCAAAAGCTTTAGGTGTGCCAATGGGAGCACCGGCTTTTAAGTACGAAAAATTGTTTATGCAAGAAGGTATCCATGTTTTTTCTTGCAACTTCACTCTCTATGGCGACATGAGTAACCGAGTGATGAATGTTTTGTCTCATTTTACTCCAGAAATAGAAATTTACAGTGTAGATGAGGCATTTCTTAACCTCAAAGGGTTCGAACTATATAATCTCGGAGAATATGGAAATAACATTCGGCATACCGTGACCAAAAATACTGGAATCCCTGTAAGTGTAGGTATTGCACAAACGCGTTCTCTTGCAAAATTAGCCAATCGTATTGCGAAAAAATTTCCCAAAGAAACGAAAGGCGTTTATGTCATTGATACCGATGAAAAACGTATCAAAGCATTAAAATGGCTGAAAATAGGAGATGTTTGGGGGATTGGAAGACAACACGAGAAACGTTTATTGTTACGAGGAATACGAACAGCTTATGAATTCACTGAACTTTCGAACCAATGGGTGCAAAAAAAGATGTCCGTAGTAGGGGTGAGGTTGAAAAAAGATTTACAAGGCAAAGAAACCATTCAAGCAGAAGAGATTAAGCGAAAACAATCGATTTCTACAACACGTACTTTTGAAGAAAACTACAAAGACTTTAATCTCATTCGTGAAAGAATTTCTACTTTTTCAATAAAATGTGCAGAAAAATTACGTCAACAAAAATCAAAGTGCAATCTAATTATGGTGTTTATTCGAACCAATAATCACCGCTCAGACCAACAACAATATTACCGAAATATTGTCGTAAAAACCGATTATCCGACAAGTTCTAGCATTGACATTGTAAAGTATGCCAACAAAGGGCTGAAAACAATATTCAAGGAAGGGTTGCAATACAAAAAAGCGGGAATAGTATTAATGGGGATTGTTCCTGAAAGCGAAGCTCAATTGAATTTATTCTTTCATGAAAACCCAAAACACAAGCGTTTAATGCAAACCATTGACCGTATCAATTCGACCATTGCACCTAACAAAATAAAATTTGCTTGCCAAGACTTAACTCGAACATGGAAAATGAAACAAGAAAAATTATCCCAATGTTATTCAACCAAACTCAACGAAATAATTGAAATAAAAATCTAGTTCGTACTAATGTTCTTTCTTCGAAACTGAAACTGTTCCTTTAAATTTTGAAATAAGGTGTTGTTTTGCGTTATAGATGTCCACTTGGTAAATTCCAGTAGAGCGACCTCTATGAATTTCAGTGCATTTTGCCGTTAAAATATCATCTTCGAGGACGGGGCGAATATGTGTGATAGAAGTCTCAATACTCACACATTGAAAACCATGAGCGTTAGCGGCAAATGCTAATAAAGAATCTGAAATGGAATAGGTTATTCCTCCATGAAGTATATCAAAACCATTGAGCATGTCTTCTTTCACCGTACATTTAGCGATGCAAGAACCTTTGTCTATTTCAAGAATCTCCAATCCCATCCATTGACTGAATCGGTCATTCTCCATCATTAAATCAACAATTTCTTTTGGTGTTTTCACTTTTTTAAGACTTTAGTCATCAAAGCAATCATTGCAGAAGTTACAATAAACAATTGAGTAGCAGTTTCATCATCTAGCGCCGTTCCATCTTCATCTTTGGTACTTACTTCTATCATCATAAAACGAATTAATTCTGGTTGATCGATGAAATCATTAAGTACTTGCTCATCATCTGACTCAAAATATTGGTCCAACATCTCAAAAAACGGTTCTTCGAATTCTTCAATTGTCGTTTCTGTTACTTGCTCCATAAATGCTTGCTCTACAGCAAAAGCTTCTGACATTAGACAGAAATAATAAATTAGCAGTCCTTCTAATTTTTCATTCCCATACTCTTGTGCAGCTGACATGACATATCCCAAAAGAATTGGCTGTGCTAAAGCATACGTTTCTGCAATTTTCTCTAAACCATCTTCGTTCAGATTATCCACTTTATCAATTGCTTTTTCGACGCTATTTAATGAGATATGTTTCATGTTTTTATTTTTTTTTACAAATGTACTATTTTCTTTGATTGTTATGAATAGAAATTAAAGCCGATAAATATTGTTATTTACCGAAACATAAAAAGTATAGAAAGATTATGTTATTTCCTTTTTCCTTGATGAAAAAGAAAGAAATTTATGCTGAGCGTAGTCGATGTAAAAATCAAGTCGAAACAATGCTTCCAAGCGCTCTGATGAAAATCATTGCAATAAACAACAAATTTTACGTAGAACTAAAAAGTGCATTCATCAATTTAGCGGGTACCAAAACACCGCAAAATTCGTAAATTTAAACAACTGTTTGAGGAGGAACGACGAGTTTTGTTTAAATTAGAATTGAGGATGATTTTGGTCGTTGAATTTGTGACAGCACTAGACTTTTTTGTTACTTTTTTCGGCAATGGAAAAAAGTAAGAATTAAAAATCATTGCAATAAATAAAATTTGTTCTGAGCAAAATCATTTGATAACAATGAATCAATTTTTATTATCTTTGAACGAATAAAAAAACAACACATGACATTTTCATTTAAACAATTTCGTATTCTTTCAATTCTATTTTTATTAGCAACTTCTACATTTGCTCAACAGAAAGAGCTTTCTTTGGAAGACGCAGTAATGCAACAATACAGAAAATTCTACCCTCAGTCTTTAACAATGTTCAGTTGGATTCCGAACACTGATTGTTACACCTACCTTGAAGGTTACCAAAAATTAATGAAAGCCTCTGTTAAAAATCCTAAAGCAGAAGAAATCTTAACCATTCAAGAGATCAATGAGAAACTGGGAGCAGAACTAAATTGGTTTTCAGGAATGGAGTGGAAAAATGAGAATGAATTTTACCTCAATGACGGTAAAAGATATTTTTTATGGAACCTTGTGGAGAAAGATGGAAAAATACTGCATGGTTTAGATGATAAAGCTGAAAATTCTACTTTTCATCAAGGAACAGAGAATGTTGCTTACACAGTTGACAACAATTTACACATCCACACAGGAGATGGAAAAAAAATACTTGTCACTGAGAATGAAGATAAAAACATTGTATCCGGTCAAGCGATAGCTCGAAGTGAATTTGGAATTACAAACGGAATTTTCTGGTCTCCAAACGGTCAATTATTGGCATTCTACCAAAAAGATGAAAGCGAAGTTCACGATTATCCTTTGTTGAACATCACTCCAACACCATGAGAAGTTGAATTCATCAAATACCCAATGACGGGACAGAAATCTGAAAAACCTCGTGTTGGAATCTTCAATATGGAAACGATGAAAACAGTTTTCATTTCTCCGAGAGGAAAATCTGATGATTACTTAACCAACCTTTCATGGACGCCAGACAATAAATATGTTGTTATCGCAGAAGTGAATCGTGGACAAAATCATTATTGGTTAAATGTTTACGATGCAGTTACAGGAGAGTTTGTTCGTACTTTATTGGAAGAAACCAACGAGAAATGGGTTGAACCTGAACATCCTGCATTCTTCCCAAATGAGAAATCAAACAATTTTGTATGGATTTCAGAAAAAAGTGGATTCAACAACTTATACTACTATGATTTTAATGGTAATTTAATTCAACAATTAACCAATCATTCTTTTGTAGTAAAAGAAATTTTAACTGCTAAAAATGGCACCGTTTATTACTCAACTACTGGAGAATCTCCATTGGACACAAAAGTTTATGCGGTTGACTTAAAAGGAAAAGGAAGAATCATTACACGTATCGCTGGAACTCATTCTGTTGAATTTTCTACAGATGGGAAGTACATTCACGACAGGTATTCAAGTCATGATGTACCGGGTAAAGACCAAATTCTTTCTTCGAAAGGAAAGGTTGTAAAAGAGTTGTTAGAAAGTGACAATGCACTTGCTGAATATAAAATAGGATCTGCTGAGATTGGTTCAATTGAAGGAAAAGATGGCACAACGTTGTACACTCGATTAATTAAACCGAGTGATTTTGACCCCAACAAAAAATACCCTGTTTTGGTTTACGTTTATGGAGGTCCTCACGCACAGATGATAACCAACAAATGGATGGATGGCGCAAGTCTTTGGATGTATTGGATGGCAGAACAAGGATATCTTGTTTTTACCATCGACAATCGAGGTTCAGGTGAAAGAGGATTTGCTTTTGAGTCACAAATTCACCGTCAATGCGGAACGGTAGAGATGGAAGATCAAATTTCTGGAGTCGATTATTTAAAATCCTTGCCTTATGTTGACGGAAACCGATTGGCTGTTCACGGTTGGTCTTACGGTGGATTTATGACTACTTCGTTGATGCTAAGAAACGCCGGAGTTTATAACGTTGGTGTTGCTGGAGGTCCAGTAACAGATTGGAAATATTACGAAGCAATGTACGGCGAACGCTACATGGATACGCCAGAAGAGAATCCAAAAGGATACGAAGAAGCTTCGCTTTTAATGCATGCACAGAATTTAGAAGGAGATTTGTTGTTAATTCACGGAACGGTTGATGATGTGGTTGTAATGCAACACAATTTTGCATTGGTTCAGAAATTTGTAGAATTAGGAATTCAAATGGATTTCTTTCCTTACCCAATGCACAAGCACAATGTTCGTGGAAAAGACAGGGTTCATTTAATGACAAAAGTATTGAATTACATTCTTGAGAAGAATCAATAAGATGAAAGGTCTTCAAATCAATACGCCAAAATTCATCATGTATGAAGAAACAGAATTAGGAATTTTGGTTGCTATCAATGTTGAAAATCAAAAGAGCATTAAGCAATTCTGGAAAGCGAAAGATAAATCAACGGTCAAACCTCAAACCGTAAAAGGACATTCTTTTATTCACGACGAAGAACAAGATTCACTAAAAATTGATTTTTCAGAGGAGAAAGAATTCGAGATTAAGAATTTGCAGAAGTTTAAGTAAGATTTCTGATGGTTTTTACTAATACACAAACTCTCCGTAAGGCGAATTAATTGTTAATTTTTTACCCTCATTTTTCTCAACTCGTCCTACAATTTGCGCATCAATGTTGAATGATTTAGAAATGGCAATAATTTCTTCTGCAATTTCTGGAGAAACGTAAATTTCCATACGGTGCCCCATGTTGAATACTTTATACATCTCTTTCCAATCCGTCCCAGATTCTTCTTGAATCATTTTGAACAATGGCGGAATTGGAAATAAGTTATCTTTGATAACGTGAACATTCTCCACGAAGTGTAACACTTTTGTTTGTGCACCACCTGAGCAATGCACCATTCCGTGAATATCTTCTCGATGGTTATCTAAAATCTTTTTAATCACTGGTGCATACGTTCTCGTTGGAGAAAGCACTAATTTACCAGCATCTAACGGAGAATCTGTTTCACTCGTTAACTTTTTAGAACCAGAATACACTAAATCTTCAGGAACAGCAGGGTCAAAACTTTCAGGGAATTTTGTCATCAAATCTTTATCAAAAACATCATGACGAGCAGAAGTTAATCCGTTACTTCCCATTCCACCGTTGTATTCTTTTTCGTAAGTTGCCTGACCAAAAGAAGCTAATCCAACGATAACATCTCCCTCTTGAATGGTGCGGTTTGAAATAACATCAGAACGTTTCATTCGAGCAACAACCGTAGAATCAACGATAATCGTGCGGACTAAATCACCTACATCTGCTGTTTCACCACCTGTAGAATGAATTCCAATTCCTGGTGAACGCAAATCTTCCAACAATTCTTCCGTACCATTAATTATGGCCGATAAAACTTCACCTGTGATTAAATTTTTATTACGACCGATTGTAGAAGATAGTAGTATATTATCATTTGCACCGACACATAATAAATCATCGATATTCATGATTAGAGCATCTTGGGCAATCCCTTTCCAAACGGAAACATCTCCGGTTTCTTTCCACTACATATACGCCAAAGCAGATTTAGTTCCAGCTCCATCAGCGTGCATAACGATGCAATAATCTTCATCATTACTCAAATGATCAGGAACAATTTTACAAAATGCCTGAGGAAACAATCCTTTGTCAACATTCTTAATTGCGTTGTGTACATCTTCTTTTCCTGCGGAAACACCTCTGAGGTTATATCTTTCGTCTGCCATAATAAAATTATAAAGTGCAAAATTAATAAAACTAAACCGATGTAGAAGAGAAATAAGTACTGAATATTTGAGCAGGTGTTCACTTTCTTTGCTCAGAGTAGAATGACGGACTTTTTTTAAAAAAATGATTAATGTCCGATAAAATATTGCATACATTATAGTTATATCTTTCTTTACTTTTTATTCAGAGAAGTTTTTATTTATTTTCCTTTTTTTTCATTGCCAAAAAAAAGAAAGAAAAAAAGTCTAGTGCTGTCATAAACTTAACGACCAAAATCATCCTCAATTCTAATTGAAACAAAACTCGTCGTACCTCCTCAAACAGTTGTTTAAATTTACGAATTTTGCGGTGTTTTGGTACCCGCTAAATTTATGAATGCACTTTTTAGTTCTTCGTAATGATATTTACGTCGGCTACACTCAGTATAAATTTCTTTCTATGGCTATTACTACTAGCCAATAACACTACTCAACCAACGTTCCATTTCTTCAACAGAATAATCTTTTCTTTTAGCAATATCTTCTACTTGATCTAGTGCGATTTTACCTAAACCGAAATATTTTGATTTTGGATGGGCGAAATACCACCCCGAAACACTCGATGCAGGAAGCATTGCCAAAGAATCTGTTAGTGAAACACCTGTCAATTCTGTCGCATTTAACAATTCAAATAAGCCAATTTTCTCTGTATGATCTGGACAAGCAGGATAACCCGGAGCTGGTCGAATTCCTTTATACACTTCTTTTATCAACTCGGTATTTTCTAGATTCTCATCAGAAGCATATCCCCAATGATTCTTTCTGACTTGCTCATGCATATATTCTGCAAATGCTTCCGCAAAACGATCGGCGAGTGCTTTTAGCATAATCGATTGATAATCGTCGTGATTCTTCTCATATTCTTTGATTCTATCTTCAATTCCAAGACCAGATGTCACCACAAATGCCCCAATATAATCTTGTAATCCACTCGATTTTGGAGCAATAAAATCAGAAAGAGCAATGTTTGGAACACCAGGCGCTTTCTTTCCTTGTTGGCGCAATGTTTTTTGGGTGTACAGAATTTCTTTTTCATTCTCTGGAGAATAAATTTCAATGTCATCTCCCACAGCATTCGCAGGATACAGTCCAATTACACCTTTGTGGGTCAACCACGATTCTTTCACGATTGCACCCAACATTTTCTGTGCATCCTCAAAAACTTCTTGCGCTTGTTCCCCAACAACTTCATCGGATAAAATTGCTGGATATTTACCATGCAACTCCCACGTTCTAAAAAAAGGTGTCCAATCAATGTAGGGAATTAATTCTTCCGTTGTTACACTGATTTCTTTTCTTCCAAATGATTTTGGTTTTACGATATCTTCCTGTTTCCAATCAATTTGAAATGCATTCTTTCGAGCGTCTTCCAATGAAATCAATCGTTTTTTTCCACGACTTTTCTGGTGATGCTCTCTCACTTTCGCGTATTCTTCTTGAATATTGCGGATAAATCCATCTTTTTTATCACCCAATAAACTTTCCACAACAGTTACCGAACGAGAAGCGTCTAAAACGTGTACAGCTTGACTTTTATTAAAATGTTCATCAATTTTTACAGCGGTATGCACGCGAGAAGTTGTTGCACCTCCAATCATCAATGGAATATCGATGTTTTTGCGTTCCATTTCTTTTGCAACAGTTACCATTTCATCCAACGACGGAGTAATCAGACCACTCAGACCGATCACATCAACATCGTGTTTTATGGCTTCGGCGAGAATGTCCTCAAAAGGAACCATCACTCCCAAATCAATGATCTGATAATTGTTACAGCTCAACACAACACCCACGATATTTTTTCCGATATCGTGAACATCACCTTTTACCGTTGCCATTAATATTTTTCCGGAAAATTGCTGACCGCCACCTTTTTCCGCTTCAATGAACGGCAACAAGTGCGCTACTGCTTTTTTCATTACTCGGGCAGATTTCACTACTTGTGGCAAAAACATTTTACCACTTCCAAATAAATCTCCAACGACATTCATTCCATCCATCAACGGACCTTCAATGACTTCTATTGGTCGTTCAAACGTCAATCGGCACTCTTCCGTATCTTCAACAATAAACTCTGTAATTCCTTTTACGAGCGAATATGATAACCGTTCTCGAACATCTTTTTCTCTCCAAGACAAATCGACCACACGCTGTTTCCCTTTCTCACCTTTTACAGTTTCAGCAAATTCAAGCAATCGATCTGTGGCATCTTCTCTACGATTCAAAAGAACATCCTCCACTCTTTCAAGTAGGTTTTTTTCTACATTATCGTAAACCTCCAATAAAGCTGGATTGACAATTCCCATATCCATTCCATTCTGTATGGCATGATATAAAAATGCGGCATGCATCGCTTCACGGACGACATTATTTCCACGGAAAGAAAAAGAAATATTGGAAACACCACCACTCACATGTGCACCTGGTAAATTTTCTCGAATCCATTTAGTTGCCCGAATAAAATCGAGTGCATTGTTATTGTGCTCTTCCATTCCTGTTGCTACAGGGAAAATATTTGGATCAAAAATGATATCCTGGCAAGGAAAACCAACCTCATCGACTAGAATGCGGTACGATTTTTCACAAATTTCAATTCTACGTTCATAGCTATCCGCTTGACCTTTCTCGTCAAATGCCATCACAATCACTGCTGCACCGTAGCGTTTAATTTTCTTTGCGTATTCTACAAATTTTTCTTTGCCTTCTTTGAGTGAAATTGAATTGACAACACCTTTCCCTTGAATGCATTGTAAACCTGCCTCAATGATTTCCCATTTTGAGCTATCAATCATCACTGGAACACGTGCAATGTCAGGTTCTGCTGCAATCAAATTCAAAAAACGAACCATTGCTTCTTTACCATCAATCATTCCTTCATCCATGTTTACATCGATGATTTGAGCACCTCCTTCGACTTGGTCACGTGCCACTGCAATTGCCTCTTCATACAGTTCTTCTTTGATTAATCGCAAGAATTTTCGAGACCCTGTTACATTCGTTCTCTCTCCGACATTTACAAAATTACTTTCTGGAGAAACAATCAGAGGTCCTAAACCTGATAATTTTAAAGCGTATTTATCTCTACTCATTTTGCTTCAATTTTGCGTGGTTCATACTCTTTGGCCAATTGAGCAATTGCAGAAATATGTTCAGGAGTCGTTCCGCAACAACCTCCAATGATATTTACTAAATTCTCTTCCATGTATTCTTTGATTTGTTCCGCCATCATCTCTGCAGTTTCGTCGTACTCACCAAATTCATTCGGAAGACCTGCGTTAGGATGTGCACTCACTCCAAAGGTTGAATTTTTGCTCAGCACTTGTAAATAAGGTCGCATCATTGACGCACCCAAGGCACAATTTAATCCAACAGAAAGTAGATCCATGTGTTCTACCGAAATCAAAAAAGCATCGGTTGTTTGTCCTGTCAGTGTTCTCCCTGATTGGTCGGTAATTGTTCCTGAAACCATGATTGGAAGTTTGATATTTCTTTCTTCAAAAACTT
This sequence comes from Bacteroidota bacterium, assembly GCA_024280155.1. Lineage (GTDB taxonomy): Bacteria > Bacteroidota > Bacteroidia > Flavobacteriales_D > Crocinitomicaceae > UBA4466. Next base: position 2,858 of record JAJRQQ010000084.1, on the reverse strand, counting down.
CATCGATGGCAAACAAAGCAGCTTTTGCATTTAGCGTGTCGAAAACCGTTTCCACGAGCAACAAATCTACTCCGCCATCAATCAATGCTTCAGCCTGTTGTTTATAAGCAATTCTCAATTCATCAAACGTAATTCCTCGAAATCCAGGGTCATTAACATCTGGCGAAATAGATGCTGTTCTATTTGTAGGCCCCATAGAACCAGCCACAAAACGAGGTTTATTCGGTTCATTTTTTGTGAATTCATCCGCAACTTCTCGTGCAATTTTCGCAGAATGATAATTGATATCATAAACGGCGTTTTCGAGGTTATAATCTGCCTGTGCGATTGTTGTTCCAGAGAACGTATTTGTCTCTGCAATATCTGCACCTGCTTTAAAGTATTCTGCATGAATTGCCTTAATGACATCCGGTCGAGTGAGGGAAAGCAAATCATTATTTCCTTGTAATGGTGATGTATGATTTTCAAACCAACCTTTTCTAAAATCATCTTCGGTTAATTTATAGCGTTGAATCATTGTTCCCATCGCACCATCGAGTACAAGGATGCGTTCTTTTAATATCGCTTTTATGTCTTTCATTCTGTTTTATTGAAACTTATAAAGCTAGTGAGAAATTAGCTTAAAACTTATCTTTTTCGTTAAAACGAATCGGATTTGGCACCTTTTTCTAGGTTGAATAGGTTGCCAAGGTTTCAAAGGGCCTGTCCCTCCACCTTTCTTTATAAGTTTATTCGGTACAAATGTAAGTGAATTAAATGAAAAACTAAAGATGGAGAATGAAAAATTAAAGATGGAAGATTCAACTAGCTAATACAAGTTTTTTATTTTCTTGGTTAAATATATCAAATTCCTTTTCACTTCTTATCCAATTGTACTCCAAAAGGATATACAAATGGTCTTTTTTGAAGGGGTTTTGGTGCTATGTTTTGGAGTGTTTCGATGTTTAAAGATAGGAAAAAAAAGTGAAAGGTTGGTGGGTGGTTTTTGGTTTTAAAAAAGCAAAACCCCGCGAAAGGTTCGCGAGGTAGCTTTTTAATTTGTTCTTCGCGCGTTAGCGGGGGCTAAATTCACTACTGAAAACCAGTTGTTTACGTGTGTTTTTTATTTTTTTTAGTTGAAAAAGAGCCATTTTTTTAAAATAATGAATCCTCAAGTTATAAAAAGTATTTCGTTTGTCAATAATTTATCGCTTACTTTTTTTTAAAAGATGATTGATTTTTAGCAGAGCGAGAGGCAGCATTGTTTCGATTTGATTTTTTTACTTCTATTTCGTTTAGCATAAAAACTTTCTTTTTCATCAAGGGAAAACAAATTAAATTTAGTAGTACAATTCTGACGAAAACTATTTCTTTATCTAAAGTGTGTTGAGTTAATCCAATATTCCTATCAAAGAAAGTTGAGAGATGTTAGATAGCGTAATTAATGAAAGACGTTTAATCCTCTATCAAATAATAAATATGAGTCAGCAAATCCTTTTCTTCAACTTCTGATGGGTCATTTACATATTCTTCGATAACCAAAGAGTGAGATAGTTTATGCATGTGTAAATAGTTGTCGATTGCTTCATGTGCTTCTTTCATTTTGCTGTAATCCCCATAATATTTCACTAGAATGGCTCTCTGTTCAGAGATTTCAAAAGTTTTCATCTTTCCTTCCTCAATGGAGACAGAATGATCAACCGTAAAAACAGGAGCGATAACACACGTGCCATCTTTCTCGTTCCATTCCCATGTGATAGTCGCTGGTGGTCCAGTCATTTGAAGCTTATTCTTACCAATAAACTCACCGATTTCTGCGAAATTCGTTTGATAGAATTCTTGTTTCATCACTTCATCAATAGTTGTTTCTTGCTGATTTCCCAAGTAATTTCTTGCTTGAAAAGTGACTTCTGTCGGAAGATATTCTTTGATGTGTTCATCGCCAACTTTAATCTTGCCTTCTAAAAAATCTTTCATTTTAAGCAACCCACTTTCAAAACTTGGTCCGATCATTTGATCGATATCGGAAAATAACATCATTGTACGTTGCATAAATGGAATTTCTCCGCTGCTAGACCATTTCACTGTTGTTTTGCTGTCTTTTTCAGAAAGAAGAAGAATGCCTTTTGCATCCATTTCGTAGGGTTCTAGAAAAGAGAGGTCGTATCCAAATTTTTCATTGAGAATGAATTCTGTTGTCGTCATGGAACCACGACCTGTTTTATTCGGGTCTCCTTTCCAACTGTAGGTTGTTCCAATCGCTCCATCTTCTCCTTCGAGTGTGTATTTTGCTCTTGGGTCAACTCCAATCCATGGTGACCAATTTTTCCAATTCTCGTATAATGACACTTGGTTCCATACGGTAGAAATCGGTGCTTCAATTTCTATCGAACGAGTAACTCTATATTCTTTTGGGCCAAAGAAAGCTGCGATAAAAAATAAGAGAATGATTCCAATAATTGATTTGATGACGATGTTAGCTATTTTCATAGAGTGTTTTTTTGTAAATTTAGTGAAAACAGATGAGGGAATAGAATTATTCTTTACTTTTTTCCATTGCCGAAAAAAGTAACAATTTATGCTGAGCGTAGTCGATGTAAAAAGTCTTACTTCGATAAACTCAGTAGAACAGTGCTGTCATAAATTTAACGACCAAAATCATCCTCAATTCTAATTGAAACAAAACTCGTCGTGCCTCCTCAAACAGTTGTTTAAATTTACGAATTTTGCGGTGTTTAGGTACCCGCTAAATTTATGAATGCACTCTTTGTTCTTCGTAAAATTTATTATTTGTTGCAATGATTAATTATTCCGAAGCGAAATCTAGAAGTGCGGGGGCTGTCGAAACAGCGGGTAGGTGGGTTGTGAATGCTGATTTT
>JAJRQQ010000083.1 GCA_024280155.1 Bacteroidota bacterium | reverse complement strand
TCCTAGCCCATCAGGATGAGGTGCAGTCATGTGGTAAGCATCCCCAGACATTCCGCCTCCGATTACTTCAGCATAAATTTTTGCACCACGTTTTTTAGCGTGCTCATATTCTTCAAAAATTAAAGCGCCAGCACCTTCACCAAGAACAAAACCATCACGTTCCGCATCAAATGGGCGTGAAGCTGTTTCAGGAGAATCATTTCTTGTTGACAAAGCTCTTAAAGCATTAAATCCACCCATACCGGCTTCATTAACTGCTGCTTCAGAACCACCTGTCACAAAGGCAACCGCTTTATTTAAACGAATATAATTGAATGCATCAATCATTGCGTTAGTTGCAGAAGCACAAGCGGAAACAGTTACAAAGTTAGGACCTCTAAGTCCATATTTAATAGAAATATGACCTGCAGCGATATCTGCAATCATTTTTGGAATAAAGAATGGATTAAAACGAGGTGTTCCATCTCCTGCACCAAAGTTGATACATTCATCTTGGAATGTTTTTAACCCACCAATTCCAGACCCCCAAATTACCCCAACTTTATCGAGGTTTGGATTCGACTCTAGTAACCCAGAGTCTGCCATAGCTTCGCTAGCGGAAACCATGGCATACTGTGAGAATTGATCTAATTTTCTTGCTTCTTTACGATCTAAATGATCTTTGATGTCAAAATTTTTGACCTCACAAGCAAATTTTGTTTTAAATAACGATGCATCAAAATGAGTAATTGGAGCAGCTCCACTTTTACCATTCTTTAAGCTTTCCCAATATTCGTCAACAGTGTTTCCGATTGGTGTTAATGCTCCTAGCCCAGTGATTACTACTCTTTTTAATTCCATTTTCGAGTCGTTATTTAACTAATTTCGTTGTAAAATTATTTTGCGTTTTCCTCGATGTAAGAAATAGCGTTTCCTACAGTTTGGATGTTTTCAGCTTGATCATCTGGAATTGCAATATTGAATTCTTTTTCAAATTCCATAATTAATTCTACTGTATCAAGTGAATCTGCTCCTAAGTCGTTTGTGAAGCTTGCATCAGTTGTAACTTCATTTTCTTCAACTCCTAATTTATCTACAATGATAGATATTACTTTTGATTTAACGTCAGACATTTTTTCTGTTTTTAAAGGGTTAATTCTTCCGCAAATTAAGTGACAAATAACTGAAAAAACAAAGTTTTACTCATAATATTCAATAATATCTTCCTTTTTTTTTCGAGTTAAATTGGGTACAAGTGCCGATTTTGCGGGAAATCCAACGGGAATCAACAAAAATGGGCGTTCATTCACCGGACGGTTTAAAGCCTCCGAAATGAAGTTCATTGGACTTGGCGTATGGGTCAGAGCGACTAAACCAGCGTTATGAATTGCTGCCAATAAAAAACCAGATGCGATCCCAACAGATTCGGACACATAATAGTTGTTTAATTTACCTCCATTCTTATCAAAATCATACGCTTTTTTCATTACAACAATAATCCATGGTGCCACATCGATAAACTCTTTTTCCCAATTCGTACCCAAAGGTGCTAAATCCTCTATCCATTCATCTGACATTCTTCCGCCATATGATTTTTTCTCTTCTTCCTCTGCTAATTCCCGTAATTTTGATTTAAGGGAAGAATTAGAAATGAGACAAAACGTCCACGGTTGTTTATGTGCTCCCGATGGTGCGGTGGACGCTGTTAAAATAAGGTTCTCCATCACTTCTAGTGGCACTTGTTCTGAAGAGAAATCTCGCACAGATCTACGTTGATTCATTCTGTTGTAAAACTCCTGTGAACGATGAATTATTTCATCTTCAGAAAATCGTTCTATATTATAAGGTATGTGTTCTTCGTTTTGCATGTTAGTTCTTTGAGGAGTAAATATAAGAAAAATCATTATTATTGTACTATGAATAAAAATGACATCCACATCCTTCGTGTTACTCGAAAAAATATCCTTGAATTATTAGAAAATTGCACTTACGAACAAGTTTGTATAATCCCAAAAGGTTTTTCAAACTCTATCCTTTGGAATTTTGGACATATAGCAATCGTTCAACAACTTCTAATCTATGCTTTAAGTGGAAAAGAAATGCTCATTGATAAAGAAACCGTTGATCTTTTTAGAAAAGGTCAAACGGGGAAAGAAATTATTTCAGAAGAGGAGTATTTATCTCTTAAAGAACGTTTCCTTTCTTTCACTGATGCTTTGGAAAAGGATTATGAAGATTTATCAAAAAGAGAATACAAATCATACACGACTAGTTACAATATTACATTAAACAGTCTTGACGAAGCGATTGCTTTTAACAATACACATGAAGCGGTACATTTTGGAGTAATGATGGCTCTAAAAAAATTGATTTAATAAAAAAGTCGAGGCGTGAACCATCACGCCTCGAGTTTTTTATTCATGCCTCAACTTTTTCTAAATAATCAACCTACAATTCATCTGCATTTACTGTCATTACAGGGATGTTATATTCGTTCTCAATGATTTCTCTTAAAAATGAACTCGGGCGTGGCATTAATTTGTCACTCGTGTAAGCGGCAGCAATAACATCTGCATCAATTTGTGCTGCGTATGCAATCAATTCTTTCTCAAATGATTTTTCACGAGGCAAATCAACGATTACATGCGATATTTCATTCTCCTCAAACATCTTAATGATATTTCGTTTATTTAAATCAAATTGCTTTTCATGAATCTCAAATTTATCGTGAGAACCAACTAGGTGTATTCGGGCAAAGAACTTTTTAGCCATATTACCAGCAAAACGAGAAACTTGTAAACTTTCTCGGGTAAAACTAAAAGGCATCACAATGTTTCTAATCTTTTCTAAGTCTTTTTTTCCTTGAGTAACCAAAATAGGCGAAGATGAATTTTGAAGAATTTTCTCTACGTGAGAACCAAACACTTTTTGTAAACCCTTCGCACCTTTTGTACCCATTACAACCAAACTTGGTCTGAGAACATCGGCCACTTTTCCAATATCTTCAAAAGGATTTCCAATGATAACATTCGCAAAAATTAAATCACTTTTTGCATCTCCCATTGCATCTAATAGTTTTCTGAATTTATCCCGAACAATTACTTTTTGTTTTTTATTCTTCACAACATTCAGTAGATAAACAGAACCCTCATTGGCTTCTGCTAAATCAATGGATAATTTTAGTGCACTTTCAGATATTTCACTAAAATCAAAAGGAACGAGGTATAAAGGATATTTAATCATGGTTTATGTATTTTTCATAAAGTTAAATACATCTTCTCCTTTAAAAAATGATTTCCATTAGCTTTAAAACAAAGAAAAGCTCTAATTTGTTCAATATCAATCGTTTTTTACCTTTCTTTACAGCATGAAACCTTTTTACCTGTTCATTTTCCTATTTGCAACCACCTTTTCTATTGCACAAGATGTCAAGAAGGCTGACAAAATACTAGGGGTTTATAAAACACAGAAAGGTGATGCTAAAATTCAAATTTTTAAAAAAGGGGCTAAATATTATGGGAAAGTAATATGGATTGCACAACCCAATGATGCCGATGGTAAACCAATTCTAGACGTTCACAACCCGAATAAAACATTACAGACAAATGCCATTTTGAATTTGATTACCATTCGCAATCTTACTTATAAAAATGATGAGTGGATTAACGGAACAATCTACGACCCCAAAAACGGTAAAACATACGATTGCATTCTCTGGTTAGAAAATGGAAAGCTTAAAGTGAGAGGTTATGTCGGTTGGTTTTACGACACCAAAACATGGACGAAAGTTGATTAATCTCGTATGGCTTTAATTCCAGGTAATTCTTTCCCTTCTAGAAATTCCAACATTGCTCCTCCACCTGTAGAAACATAACTCACCTCTTTGGCAAGACCAAATTTGTTTATTGCTGCGACAGAATCTCCACCTCCAATTAAAGAAAAAGCACCGTTTTTTGTTGCCTCAACAATAGAATTTGCAATTGCTTTTGTACCTTTTTCGAAATTACTCATCTCAAAAACGCCCATCGGCCCGTTCCAAAGAATTACTTTTGAATCCAATAATATTTTATGACAATCTTCTATTGTTTTTGAACCAACATCTAATCCCATCCACCGGTCAGGTATGGCGTCAATTACTACTTCTTCAATATTGGCATCATTGCTAAAATTGTCTGCAATAAGTGTATCCACAGGAATATATAAATTTACTCCTTTTGCTTTTGCATCCGCAATAATTTTACGAGCAACATCTAAGTAGTTATCTTCCACTAAAGAGTTACCCACCTTTCCACCTTGTGCTTTAACGAAGGTATAAGCCATTCCGCCTCCAACGATTAAATTATCAACGGTAGAAATTAATCGTTCAATAATAGTGATTTTAGAAGAAACTTTAGCTCCACCTACAATTGCTGTCAATGGTTTTGCAGTACTGTTCAAGACTTTATCTACCGATTCGATTTCTTTCTCCAATAAAAAGCCAAACATTTTGTCATTTGGAAAAAATTTAGCCACTACCGTGGTACTTGCATGAGCACGATGAGCTGTTCCAAAGGCATCATTTACATAACAATCTCCGTGTTTTGCCAATTGCTTTGCAAATTCTTCTGAACCAGCCGTTTCTTGTTTGTAGTAACGTACATTTTCCAACAACATTACTTCTCCGGCTTTTAGATTTTTACTCATTTCCAATGCACCATCTCCGATACAATCTCCTGCAAATTTCACAGAATAACCGATTACTTTTTCAATTTCAGAAACAATGTTCTTCAAAGAAAAACGTGGCTCATTATTCTCTTTCGGTCGACCTAAATGCGACATCAAAACAACCGCCCCCCCATTCTCCAAGATATGCTTAATTGTTGGTGCAGCCGCACGAATTCTACTATTGTCCGTAACTTCTAACGTTTCTTTATCTAGAGGAACATTAAAATCAACTCGAACTAATGCGCGTTTATTTGAAAAATCGTAAGTGTGAATGCTTTGCATAATTGTATAATAAATCGTTTTAGAAAGTGCAAAGATAGGAATTGTTTTTAGATAAAAGTGGTTGTCTTTCTTTGAAAGAATCATCAATTTTTATTCCTTGAAAAATATTTTAACATTATGATACTAAACCATTAGTGTGCGATAAAAATACAGATTTTATTTAAATCATACCTCTACGCACTTCTAGATTTCGCTTCGAAATATTCATTTTGTTTGAAAAGACGTGGGTCCTCCCTTCGAATTAAAAATCATTACGAAGAACTAAAAGTGCATTCATAAATTTAGCGGGTACCAAAACACCGCAAAATTCGTAAATTTAAACAACTGTTTGAGGAGGTACGACGAGTTTTGTTTAAATTAGAATTGAGG
>JAJRQQ010000082.1 GCA_024280155.1 Bacteroidota bacterium | reverse complement strand
TTAGTTGGGACTACCTAGACCCATTCGATTTTAAGTTAATTATAGAGTCCATCATACCAGAAAACTATTTTAGTACTGACATGTATCATGACTTAAGAATTCAAGAGGATAGTATGTTCTTTATAATTGGAGGTTATGATTCACAATTTGAAGTTATAGAGTACAATAAACGACTAACGCCGATAGACTACCTTACTATCATTTATAGTGAAGGAGCATGGTGTACATCTGCAATCTCTGAAAACTTTCCAATATTTTTCTCCATCTCCCCTAACCCTGCTTCAAAATCCATTAAAATTGAATCAGGTTCTGAAATCTCTTCTATTTCCATCTTTAACATCTACGGAGAAGAAGTCTATTCAGAAAAGAACAATTCTCTAACAACAATCGACGTAGAAAAATATTCTTCTGGAATTTATTTTGTTCGAATAAAATACACCAACGGAAACTTTGGGCAAGAAAAATTGATTATTGAGTAGACTTTATTCTCTTGATTGTATCTTTGCCCCATGAATATTAAATCCATCGTTTTAGAAATCAAAGACGGACGTAAATTCGATTCTTACCAATCTTATTTCAAAAAGAATCCTAATCAAGTCAGAGAATTGGTTGTCCTCGTCGAAGAAGAAGCAGAATATCCACTTCAAGAATATGCCTCATGGATTTTAGTTCATATTTGTAAATCACAAAAAGAAATCGTTCTCCCATTTTATGCTAGGTGCATTGAAATTCTTTTTGTGAATGAAAATCAATCCGTTCGTAGAAATACTTTAAATGTCATTCAGCATCTTGGAATTTCAGATTACAGAGAAAGTGAGTTCATTGATTTACTCTTGTCATTCATTCAGGATTTTGAAAATAAAGTAGCAACTCAAGTTTACTCGATGTATATCCTCGCAGAATTCACATTGAAATATCCCGAAATAAAAACTGAAATTATAGAGATTATTCAATTGCATTCTGAGAATAAAACACCGGCTTATGGTGCTGGTTTTCGAGGATACCTCAGAGCAACAAAAAAAATACAACTCTAAAACATTCTACTTACATTTGTCAAAACTCATTTCATGAAACATTTACTATCACTTTTAGTTCTTACTTTTCTCATACAATCTTGCATGAAGGGAGAGTCCGCTGACCTCGTCATTCACAATGCCCAAATTCACACCATGGATGAGGACAATACCATTTACGAAGCAATCGCGATTAAAGATGGAAAAATCATTGAAGTTGGTCCCGAACGACAAATCATAAACAAATACAGTGCGGAAGAAACCATAGACGCAGGAAGTAAAAGTATTTACCCTGGTTTTATCGATGCACACGGACACATTCTTTCCTACGCTCGACAAAAATTAAGCATCAATCTCGTTGGTTGTAAATCTTACGATGAAATGTTGGTCAGAATAGAAATGTACCAAAGTCGTCACAACCGAAAATTCATCATCGGTCGAGGTTGGAACCAAAACCTTTGGAAAAAGAGTGATGGAATGCCAACCAATGAGAAATTGAATGAATTATTTCCTGATATTCCAGTGTGTTTATTCCGAATAGACGGTCATGCACTTCTTGCAAACGATTACCTCATCAAAAAATCGAAGGTTGTTGAAAAATTCAATGCAGATGCTGAATTAAATTCTGGCGGTTATCTCATTCTTGATTCTTTGCAGCAACCAACAGGTGTTTTTATTGACAATGCTATGAATCCCATTTTAGATATTCTCCCCGATTTTCCTCTCGAAGAATTAAAGGCTGCTATCCTCGAAGTGCAAGAAGAATTGTTTCAATACGGAATCACTGGAGTTCATGAAGCTGGCGTGCAATTTGAAGAATTAGAAATGCTGGAAGAATTGATGGAAACAGGAGAATTCCCTCTGAATTTATACGCAATGTTACTCCCAACAGAAGATAATATCGAATTTGCAAGAGAGAATGGCATCTACCAAAAAGACAACCTCACGGTACGAAGTTTTAAAGTTGTTGGCGATGGTGCTTTAGGTTCTCGTGGTGCTTTTTTAAAACATAGTTACAGTGATTTACACGACCATAAAGGATACCTCACCACTTCTTTAGAAAGAATGAAAAACATTGCCAAGCTTTGTGAAGAAGTCAATTACCAAATGAATACACATGCAATTGGCGACTCTACAAATCGTATTATGTTAGAACTTTATCAGAACATTTACGAAGTAAAACCTGACCATCGCTGGAGAATTGAACATGCACAAATCGTTGATCCAATCGATTTTAAATTATTTGCAGCAGCAGGTGTTTTCCCAAGTGTGCAACCGACACATGCCACATCCGACCAAATATGGGCAGTTTCTCGTTTAGGTTTAGGTCGAATGAAAGGTGCTTATGCATATCGTTCTTTATTGAATCAATTTGGAATGATTGCCATTGGAACTGATTTTCCTGTAGAGAATATTGACCCATTTTTAACCATCCATGCTGCTGTTAACAGGCAAAATTCAGAAGGAGTTCCGAGCGGTGGTTTTCAAATGGAAGAAAGTATCACTTTAGAGCAATGTTTAAGAGGTATGACAACCTGGGCTGCATTTGCTGCATTTCAAGAGAATGAATTAGGGACATTAGAAAAAGGGAAAGATGCCACTTTACTTATTTTAGATTCTCCACTTAAAATAAACGGTGCTTTTAAAAATAACTTTGCCTACATGACTTTCATAAATGGAAAAAAGGTCTATTCCGTAGAATAGACCTTTGTCAAAACGAACGTTCGACCATTAAACCAGAAAAAAATCGATTTCGTTTTGAGTATTTTAAAATGATGGACAAGATATTGTTCTAAACGACGCTGGTTTCTTCTTGCAATTCAAGTTTAAACCAAGCGACACTTCGTGAGAACCTCCTGAAACACCATTGTTTAATTTTGATACGGTTACATCATAACTGTATCCT
>JAJRQQ010000081.1 GCA_024280155.1 Bacteroidota bacterium | reverse complement strand
GTTCAAACTCATTTTCAAAAGAAAACACATGAATACCTAAATCTAAAAGCCATTTGTAAACAATATTTTTCTCGCTCAAATATAATTTCGTCCCATTCGCAAGTAAATAAAAAATATTTCCTAATGCCTGCTGTCGACCATGAAGCATGATAGCAGTTTGAAAACTATTCAAAAATTGATAATAATCATCTAATTTAAGAAAATCCTCAATAAATGTAACTTTATTTCCAAGATGTTTTCTAAACTCTTCTTTTACTTTTAATTTATATTTATACTCATCACCATATGAAAAAGGCAAGATAAGCTCGTTACTCATTCCATAACTTTTAAGGAAAGGAATAAAATCAAGATGATTATTTTCAATAGCTGCTGAATTACCTAATAATATTTTATCCGATTTGAGATCAAGCTTACTATGATTGTATGGAAATACATCTTCAAACTTAAAAAATTTATGGTAAATAAATCCTGGTAATTTAATCTTGCTATTAACCAGTTTTATTTCATCTTCTATATACCAAAGAACCTTTTCTACTCTATTTAATGAAAGAAGTAAAATAGATTCAGGTGTTTTCTTTTTTTTAATATATTTATACAAAAAATTCCTAATCTCAACTCTGAAATAATATTTCAAATGAAATCTCATCCATTTTTTTGTCTCTGGTAAAAAAATTTTTTTTCTAAATACATTTAATTGTTGATAAACATCTCCTCCAAAAAAATACCAATAATGTTTGACATTGTCATTTGAATTAAGAATTAACTCAGATTTTGTGTAATCTAAAAAATAATGTATAACAATATCAGAATCGTTTACAATTTCTAATATCTTACACTTCCCTTTGTTATCAATCGAAATTTTATAAACATCTTCTTCACAATTAAACACATTTTTTTGTTTTAAATCTAATAGAATAAAACAATTCTCATAATCCGTTTCAGAAAATGACTTTTTAATCCATTTTAAAAAGGGCGTTCCATTAACAATGTGAGTAATTTTTTTCAAATTTCTTTTTTTCTTTCTTTCATACAAGTAAACACTACCCAACCAAACAACAAGAACAATACAAATGTTCCTGACATTGCCATAATTCCTGCCGTTTTATATTTCGGCAAGAAATAAACTAGTTCAATTTTATGTTTTCCTTTATCTAACTCTAATCCTCGTAGCAAATAATTAACTTTGAGAATTTCTTGTTCTTTTCCATCCACATAAGCTGTCCATCCATGATTGTAATATATCTCAGAAAGAATCAATAATTCTTTATCGTTCACTTCTGCTTCATACACCATTCTATTTGGTTTATAAGATATCATTTTAAGAGTTCCTTCTCCTGAGAATTCTTTCTTCGATAATTTATCTGCTTCTGTTTTCAGCATTACTGCCTCATTCTTCAAATCAAAGTCATTGACTAAAGTCATTGAAACCATTGTTGAGAATGAATTTGCAGTATCCATTTCTAAAGTAATCGCTGGAATTAAATTCGTTTGTCCCAACGCATCTTCAACCAATAAGGCCTCCATACTTTCTTTCATTCCATTGGATAATTGAATAGGCACAGTGTCGTTATTCGATTTTATGTATTCCATTTTCTCCTGACCAAAAACAGTTGCCTCTTTCACTGGTTCGTCATTTACCAATAATTTACCTGAACCTTTATTGATTAAGTTGAATTCTGCACCTAAAGCACGAATTTCATCATTAGGAGTTTCGTATATTTCAATACGCTTTACAAACCAACCGTTACCCATTGCTTTAGGGTTCGGTATAGCGTTCTCACCTTGAATGAAATATTTCACATTCAACATGTCCAACACCTTATTGTTATTCTTTGCTATCTGAAATTCAAATAAATTTTGGATATTTCTCAGCTTCGCTCCATGGTATCCTCCTAAATTCTTATGAAAATAAGAGGCTCTAGAGCTACCCCAAGGGTTATTGTATGAAAATACACGATAATTCGTCGCAAAATTTAACTCAGAGAATTTATAAGAATCAATTACACGGTTTTTACTAACCCCTGTATATTCCAATTCTCTCGCTTTCTCTTTCCCAATTTTCTCTCCATTATCAACTGCCATTTTTACAGAAGGCTCAATAGATTCATTCTCCAAAATTTGAACATCAGCTTTTAATGAAGATAAAGGATAATCAACTTCTGAAGCTGGCATCCAATGTTTCATTTTATGTGTTCTTTCATCTTCATCTGCATTCAAATAATTTCGATCAACAGGAATTAAATCAGCCATAACCAACAAGCCAATTCCTGCAATAACAATAGTTGTAGAAACCGAAGTATAGAAATACAAAGCAAAAACAGCAATCGCAAGAATAGAAAATAGTATCGAACGATTCATCGAGCTATTGAAAATATCTTTTCTTGCTCCTTTAAACGCTTGCAATTGAGCTTCTGCTCTATCCACCTCAGAATTAACAATTTGCTGTAATTGTTGAGGATTGTTTAAATCAATTTGATTTTGTGCCAATTGTTCAGGCGGCATACTACGAAGGTAGTTAATTACATCAGATTCTACTCGTTCAATTCTTGCTTGGTCACTTGATGCTGAAAAATTATCACCTAAACCAATCACTTTTACTCCAAGTAGAAAAACAACAAAAGCTCCGGAAACAATCAAGAAAGTTTTCTTCTTCTTCAATAATGATTCTTTCTGTTTAAAAAGCATATCCAAGAATAAAACACCAATCAATGGAACAATTAATTCGATCAATACCATGATGATGGTTACTGTTCTAAACTTATTGTACCCAGGAATGTAATCGATAAAGAATTCTGTCAACCCCATAAAATTCTTTCCCCAAGAAAGCATTAAAGCGAGAACACCGACACCAAAAAGCATCCATTTTCTTTTATCTTCGAGAAAAACTAATCCGAGAATCATAATAAATATCATTACTACTCCAACATAAGTTGGACCGCTAACAATGGGTTGCTCTCCCCAATACATCGGATAAGGTGCCGAAAGAATTTCTTTAATTTCTTTTGGAGAACGATCAGAATTTTGAATCATTTCCTCAAATTGAGAACCGACAATTCCAGCAGAAGCAGACCCTTTTACATAAGGTGAAATCAAAGTAAATGATTCTCCAATACCATAACTCCAAGTTGTAATGTAATCTTTATCTAATCCTCCTGTATTTTTCTTTGCTTCTGTTCCGTCAGGATTGATTGTTACATCATTTCCACCACGAATGGTATGTTTTGCATAGTCATTGGTCATGGAGATATTTCCATAATTAATAAATAAAGCGAGAAGATAAACACCGATTAAAGTTGCACTTTTCTTTGCAAATAGAACAAAAGTTTTCGTTTTCAATGCAGTTACCAATTCATAAAGACCAAGACCAACCAAAAGAATACCTAGATAATAGGTTACTTGCAAGTGATTACTTGCCAATTCAAATGCCATAAACAAACCAGACAATGCAACCCCCCATTTCCAATTGGAACGGTACGCCATAATAAATGCCCCCAGAACAGGAGCCATTAGTGCAACAGTAACAGCTTTCGAATTATGCCCCGCTTGTATTATAACAATTTCATAAGTTGCAAAAGCGAAAGCAACTGCACCAACAAAAGCAACAATTGGCTTCACTCTCAAACAAAGCGCAAGAATATAGAAACCAAGAAGATGAAGGAGAAAAATACCAGAAGGTACTCCAACAGTTCTTAAAAAACCGATAATTGTTTTCTGAAAAATATTTCCTTGATATAAAACAGATATTTGAGTAGCTGGCATTCCTCCAAACATTGAATTCGTCCAAAGAGGTTCTTCACCATCAAACTTTTCTCTAAACTTAGCCACTTCATTGGACATTCCTTTGAATTGCTCAACATCATGTTGTTTAATTGAATAGCCATCGTATTCTGGAGAAAAGTAGGCAAACATTAAAATTAGAAAAACAGCAATCACGGCTATGTGTTGCCAATTTTTTTTGAGAAAATTTGAGATATTCATATTATAATTTTGACTTCTATTTAATAAAGTCATAAATATAATCAAAAAGTGAAATATAAGAGAATAAACTTACAATCAGGATAAAAAATTATTCAATCCTAAAAAAATTAACTTTAGACTCCGGTAATAATATGTCATAACTTAAAAAGAACTCATAAAAACCATCTTCAGGTGGTAAGAAATTATAAATACTACGTTCAAATGATTTTTCTAACGAAAACTTAACATTTCTCAAGCCTTTTATTGTATTAGAGAAACGATAATAAACTCGCGCGTTAATCGTATTCTCAGAATCAAAATTAATTGTATAAGCCTTCCCTTTTTGTAATTGTTTCTTTTCCTCAAATTGAACAAATGCAAACATCGGCAATAAATACTTCTTATAATTGTAAACTTTACAAAACAATTGAATATCTTTATTTTTAACCTTGCGCTTTATTCTTATTTTCACTTGATAAATATCTTCTTTTGACTCAATCCTTAAAACATTATTTGTAAATGAAACATCATCAATCACTTTATCGTTTATTATAACTTTTTTAATGTTTTTTTGAGTTAACCATTTGGGTAATTCTATGTAATAACATTCATGTTTCGCCAGATCAATCTGAAAAACTTTCTTATTAATTTTATTTATTTGAACATCCATTAAGCTATTATCGAATTTATTTGCACCAGAAAAACTCCAGCAAGAATCATTTTTATCCATTTTTACAGAAAATAAATAATTGGGATCTTTGTAAAAAAGCCACTCTTTATCGAATTTATTATATGCAAACATTCCCCATATTTTCATTTGAGTTCTGAATCTTTCATCCTTATAGATATTATAGAGTTGATCAAATTGCTGTATTTGTAATCTAATGTAACTATTTCTTATTGAAGAACCATTTCGGTTGTAACTTGTCCAATTAGGCTTGTCGTATGCTTCTAATGTTGAAAACAAAGCATCATAACATTCATCATGAATTTTTAAAGCAACACTGTCATTAGGATAAAATTCTAAGTATTCCTTTAAACCAATCAAACCATTCACAAAACCATTCAGTACTCCTTTTGAACCTTTATAATTTGGATACTCTTCAATCCAAGGGTAACCTTCATAAGTTTTACTCATTGCTCCCCCATTCTTTTCATCCTTCAGTAATTGCCGAATCACTTTTTGCCCTAACTCAAGAGAATATTTTTCACCTGTTAACTGAAAATGTCTAAACAAAAATGACGCAGCCATTCCTTGGGCTAAACCTGAAAACCAAGGTGGTTTTAAACCATGATAAATCATATGATAAGGCAGTCCCACAGCTGAGTCATTATCAAAGAATAATAATCGTGATGAATCTTTAAAATACTTCATCTGATTAATGGCATAATTATAATAAACGGAATCTCCTGTTTTTAAAAACTTATCGATACACATAGTACCATAAACAGAAATTGTTAAAGCATGATATTGATTATTTTGTGTGATAACACCATCTTTATCAAATTTTCGATGAGCTGCTGGTTCATTAAAATATTTATCTACGTCAAAATGATTTGAATACATTTCATAAAAACCAATATTTTGAGCATGATTAAATAAAGTTAAATATGAAAATATTACTAGAGTTATATACTTATTCATTTCTATTTATTAAAAAAGTCAAGCTTTACACCTGACTTTTAATTTTTGTTCACAAAAAAATTATTTATTCCACATCCTCAAAATCTACATCCTCAATATCATCGGAATTCATTCTTTTTTTACCGAGTATATTAATTTTACCTGCATTTCGTTTTGCCTTCTCTTTCGCCTCGTTAAATTGTCGACGAGAAGAATTCATTTCTCGTTCTTCTTCCATATTTCTTTTGGCAATCATAAATTGACCTAAAAAACGCAGAAGTAACATTACTCCAACGATGATTAGTAGCAGTCTGAATAAGCCGGTTACACTTGCTTCTACAACCATTATTTTGATAGGTGCATGTTTCTTTCAGAGAAAATTTTCAAGAAGAAAGGATCTTTCAACGTATCAATAAAGCGAATTGCTTCGCCAGTAGATTTCATCTCAGGACCGAGTTCTTTTTTCACATCAGGGAATTTTTCATAAGAGAAAACTGGAATTTTAATCGCATAACCTTCTTTCTTCGGTTGGAAATTAAAATCTTTCACTTTTTTCTCACCCAACATTACTTTTGTAGCAAAATTAACATAAGGTTCATCGTATGCTTTCGCAATAAATGGAACTGTACGAGATGCTCTTGGGTTTGCTTCAATCACATAAACGATATCGTCTTTAATGGCAAATTGAATATTCATTAAACCTACCGTTTTTAATTCTACCGCAATTTTACGTGTAATATCTTCGATTTGCTGCATCACAAAATCTCCTAAATTGTATGGAGGAAGAACTGCATAAGAATCACCAGAGTGAATACCTGCAGGCTCAATGTGTTGCATCACACCAATGATATAAACATCTTCTCCATCGCAAATAGCATCTGCTTCAGCTTCAATTGCCCCTCCTAAAAAGTGATCTAAAAGAATCTGATTTCCAGGCATTTCATTCAAAATATCCACAACGTGATGTTCTAAATCTTCTTTATTGATGACAATTTTCATTTTCTGTCCACCGAGAACATAAGAAGGTCGAACCAACAATGGGAAACCTAAATCATCCGAAAGTACCAACGCTTGTTCTGCACTTTCAACAATTCCATATTTCGGGAAAGGAATATCATTTTTCTCTAATACTTCAGAGAATCGACCTCTATCCTCAGCTAAATCTAGAGCATCGAAGCTTGTTCCAAGAATTTTAATTCCGTAGCGTTCTAATTTTTCTGCTAATTTTAATGCTGTTTGACCACCCAACTGAACAATTACACCATACGGTTTTTCATGTTGAATAATGTCAAAAATATGTTCCCAAAAAACAGGTTCAAAATATAATTTATCTGCTGTATCAAAATCTGTAGAAACAGTTTCTGGATTACAGTTAATCATGATTGTTTCAAATCCACATTCTTTTGCTGCCAAAACTCCGTGCACACAACTGTAATCAAATTCAATTCCTTGTCCAATACGATTTGGACCAGAACCAAGAACAATTACTTTTTTCTTATCAGAAACAATAGATTCATTCTCATATTCAAAAGTTGAATAATAATAAGGTGTTTCTGCTGGGAATTCTGCGGCACAAGTGTCAACAATTTTATATACACGCTGAATATCAAATTCTTCACGCTTTTTATACACTTCAGACTCTAAACATCTCAAAAGATGTGCAATTTGTCTATCTGCGTATCCTTTTTGTTTCGCTTCAAAAAGAAGCTCTTTCGGAAGGTTATCGAGGTGAAACTTTTCTATTCGACCTTCCATTTGAACCATATCTTCGATTTGACGTAAAAACCAATTGTCGATTTTTGTCAACTTCTGAATTGTTTTGAAAGGAATTCCTAATTTAATCGCATCATAAATATGGAACAAACGATCATAACTAGGATGTTCTAAACTGTGTAATATCTTATTTTGGTCTGTCACTTCACGACCGTCAGCACCTAATCCATTTCTGCCAATTTCTAATGATTGACAAGCTTTTTGCAAAGCTTCTTGGAAAGAACGACCGATTGCCATTACTTCTCCTACAGATTTCATTTGCAACCCAAGTTCAGTATTTGTTCCTGGGAATTTATTAAAGTTCCAACGAGGAATCTTTACAATTACATAATCCAACGTTGGTTCAAATAAAGCCGAAGTTGTTTTTGTAATTTGATTTTTTAATTCATCTAAATGATAACCGATAGCTAGTTTTGCAGCAATCTTAGCAATTGGATACCCTGTCGCTTTTGAAGCAAGTGCAGAAGAACGAGAAACACGCGGATTGATTTCAATCGCAATGATATCTTCATTTTCATCAGGAGAAACAGCAAACTGCACATTACAACCTCCAGCAAAATTACCGATAGAACGCATCATTTTGATGGCCATATCTCTCATCTTCTGGTATGTTGCATCCGATAAAGTCATTGCAGGAGCTACTGTAATAGAATCTCCAGTATGCACACCCATTGGGTCGAAATTCTCAATGGAACAGATAATTACTACATTGTCATTATCATCTCTAAGTAATTCTAACTCATATTCTTTCCAACCTAAAAGTGCTTTATCAATCATCACCTCATGAATAGGAGACAATTGCAGACCTCTTTCGAGTAATGTATCAAATTCTTCAGGGTCATGAACGATAGAGGCTCCGGCACCACCTAAAGTATAAGAAGCTCTCACGCAAAGTGGGAAACCAAATTCTTGCGCAATTTCTTTTCCCTGCAAGAATGACTTAGCCGACTCTTGAGGCGCCATTGGGATATCGATAGTTAACATCAAATCACGAAATGCTTCACGATTCTCAGTTACTTCAATTGCCGCAATATCTACCCCTAGAATATCTACTCCATGATCTTCCCAAATCCCGAGTTCATCACATTTAATACATAAATTCAACCCTGTTTGTCCTCCCATTGTCGGTAAAACAGCATCAATATCATGATTTGCTAAAATTTCAAGAATACTTTCAGGCTCTAATGGTTTCAAATACACATTATCCGCTACGACTTTATCCGTCATAATGGTTGCAGGGTTTGAATTAATAAGAGTGACTTCGATTCCTTCTTCTCTCAAAGATTTTGCGGCTTGTGATCCAGAATAGTCAAATTCGCAGGCTTGACCTATCACAATTGGTCCAGACCCAAGGATCAAAATGGACTTAATTGAATTGTTTTTTGGCATTCTATGCTCTAATTATGAGGTTTTCAAAATACGCTAAATACTTAGCGCCAAATTGAGGACAAATTTACTTAACAAAATTGATTTATACACTTTAACGGTATAGTTTTTTTTAAATTTTGTTAACAATTGAAAGTAATTCTAAATTGAAAGTTCCCAAGCACTTTTATATGCACCTATTTCCTCTGCATATTCAATAAATTTTGCGTAGAATTTATCCTGACCGATGGTAGTACTATCACCAATAACAAATAGTCTTTCTTTTGCTCGTGTCATGGCAACATTCATTCTTCGGTAATCTTTCAAAAAACCTATGTTTGCATCTTCATTTGAACGTACCAGGGAGAGGATAATCACTTTTTGTTCTTGACCTTGAAAACTATCGATGGTGCTCACTCGAATATTTTTAGACAAAGCATCTTTCACCAACTGAACTTGTCCTGCGTAGGGTGAAATAACGGCAATTTCTTTTAGAGAGAATAAATTCTCTTCAATTATTTTTTTAATTATCTTTAATTCTCCTTCATTAATGATACTCGAACCATTCTCTCCTTTTTTCTCTTCGAAACCGGTCCCTGCAGTATCGTAAAATGTCAAATGTTCACTGAGATCTTCTAAACTTGGAGGTGTTTTTAACTTTCCTTCGTAAAAATAATCATTGGAGAATGCCGCCAATGATTTCCGCATTCTATACTGCGTATCTAAAAAGAATAAATTCTCGCATTTCTTAAAAGCATGTTCTAAAATTGAAACAGCAAACCCATTTTTCTTTGCTTTATCTGAAAGAATGGTCGGGGGCAACTGAAATGGATCTCCTGCAAGTACCCAAGATTTAGCATAAGGAAAAACAACCCAAGCCAAAGGTTCAATGCACTGCCCTGCTTCATCCATTACTAAGACGTCAAAATTTTCACCTTGTTTAAGAGCATTAACAAGTCCGATGGGTGTGCCGAGAATAACTTCTGCTTCGGAGAATAATTTTTCCTCAAAATAAGATTTAATGGCGCGCATTTCTTTGCGAATTTTCTTCATTTCTCGGAAGAGTAAATTTCGTTGCTCTCGTTCCGACTTTCCAAAACTTCTTTTGTACTGCAGAGCCATTCTTCGAAATTCTTCTGCTTGAATCCTCAAACGTTTGATTTCTTTTTGCTCCTTCGCATTTTGCATCCTCCCTTGTGTTGTAAAAGGGAAAATCACATCATCTACTTTCAGTGAATTTCCTACTCGGAGAATCTTAACATTCTCGGCAATCAATCCTTTGGCGAAATTATCTACAGCTGAATTACTCGGGCAAGTTACTAGAATACGTTTGCCTTTTTTCAACTGCTGTAAAACTCCTTCAATCAAAGTAGTTGTCTTTCCTGTTCCTGGAGGACCGTGAACGATGAGTAGGTTTTCATTCTCACAAATTCCTTGCACACTTTCTTTCTGACTTTCGTTGAGGTCTTCATTAAAGAAGGACAAAGAATTATTCGCTGTTTTTGTTCCAAAACTTTCCTCGCCATGAATAGAACTGAACAAACCCTTCATTTCATGAAGGTCTTCAATTGATTTCACGGCATCAATCATGCATTGATTGGTATATTGGTCGGGAGCGAGTTTAATACCAACTCCTTTTTCTTCAATCCAATCCGGGAAATCAGGGGAAAACAAACGAAAAACACCCTTGTTACCGTCCATTCCGAGAAAAACTCCTTTCACAGGATCTTCTCCTTCAATAAAACATTCTATCGCAGAATTACTTTTAAAATTCTCTGTATTGGAATAATAAGGAAGGTTAAATGTTATTTCTGGATAATCAGCATAGCCAAAAGATTTGCGTGTAACATTAATTGGATGAAGCGCTACATGTTCACTTTTTAGCTGTTTCAAGCCAACACCTGCATCCAATTTATAACGATTCTCTTGCTCTTTTATTTCGAGAGAAATGTTCTTTAACAGTTCTGATATCTGAGAGTTACTCAATTAAACAGCTTTTATCGTTCAATAACAATCACAATTCCTTTTTCAAATTCAAAAACATCTGAAAAAACTTTAGAAAGAATTTCAATTCCTTTTTCGTAGTCACTTCCAAGAGTCTTAAAACCTCCTGTTCTCCCAACCACTTCCAATTCTTCTTTTGAAAGGTTTTTATTTGGCTCAACGATTCCATATTCTTGATAGATTTCCTCTAACTTATCAAACTGTTCTTCGCTTAAATCCTTTGTAGGAACATCAAATAATAAATGCCCCCGTAAATCATTCGTAAACTCGACAAATAGCTTTGATTCCACTTCCTTTATTGAAATATAATTCCCTTCTTTCTCGTGAAGAATTAAATCACCTAAGGCTGTTTCGATCTCACTCATCTGCTCATCAGTAAAAACTTCAACACTTGAAGAGTTGCCTATTTGCGGATGACTACTAGAATCTTGAACAGAAAGATTCAAATTTAATGAGTCGTTTACCGAAACACCTATTGTGTCCTTCTCATTTTGAGCCATGGAAAAATTTGCGAGAAGGATTAAAACAAATCCGATAAATAATGTTTTCATGTTACAATTCTTTAATTTTTTCTTCTAAAACAGCAATTTTACCCAAAGCATCTGCTTCTTTCTTTTTCTCAATTGCAACTACTTTTTCTGGTGCACTATTTACAAAACGTTCATTGGATAGTTTTTTCTGAACACTTTTCAAGAAGCCTTTGGTGTATTTCAATTCTTCTTTCATTTTCACTTTCTCTGCCTCTACGTCAATCACATCACCAAAAGGAATAAAATATTCATTCTGATTCACGATGAAAGAATTTGCATTCGAAACTTTCTCCATTGTGTATTCTAATACAGAAAGATTTCCCATTTTAACAATCACAGCATCAAAATCAGTATTCAAATCATTGTTCTTTTTGATGAACAAATCCATTTTTATTTTATTTGCTATGTTATTCTTTTTACGAATATTACGGATATTGGTAATCACTTCGTTGGCTAAATCGAATTGAGCAAGAAGATTCTCATCCACTTTACCAACTTTCGGCCATTCGGACACCATAATATCTTCATCTCTTTCTCTGATTAAATGCCAAACTTCTTCGGCAATAAAAGGAGTAAAAGGTTGCAATACTTTTAGCAATTTCTCAAAGAAATCTTTCGTTGCATCGAGTGTTTTTGCATCAATTGGATGTTGATACCCCGGTTTAATCATTTCCAAGTACCAAGAACAGAAATCATCCCACATCAATTTATACGAAGTCATTAAAGCTTCAGAAATTTTAAATTGGTCGTATTGTTCGTTTATTTTCGCCAATTCTTTATTGAATTTCGATTCAAACCATTCGATTGCTTTCACAGAAGATTCCGGTTGAGGCAAATCCTCTTGCACTTTCCAAGTATCGACTAGACGGAAAGCATTCCATATTTTATTGGTAAAATTTCGACCTTGTTCACATTGCGAACTATCGAATGGCAAATCATTTCCTGCAGGAGACGAAATCAATACACCAACACGAACACCATCAGCACCGTATTTATTGATTAATTCAATTGGATCAGGAGAATTTCCTAGAGATTTTGACATCTTTCTTCCCAATTTGTCACGAACGATTCCAGTAAAATAAACATTTTTGAAAGGAATATCATCCATGTATTCTAATCCAGCAATCACCATTCTCGCTACCCAGAAAAAGATAATTTCTGGAGCAGTCACCAAATCATTGGTTGGGTAGTAATATTTAATTTCTTCATTTTCAGGATCTGTTAATCCATTGAACACAGAAATTGGCCACAACCAACTAGAAAACCATGTATCAAGCACATCTTCATCTTGTTTTAAGTCTGCGGCTGTAATTGTACGACCAGCTTTTTCAGTTGCTAGAACAATCGCTTCTCCCATTGTTTTTGCAACAACGAAATCATTCTCTCCCTTTCCATAGTAGAAAGCAGGAATTTGATGTCCCCACCACAATTGACGAGAAATACACCAATCTTTGATGTTCCCCATCCAGTGACGGTATGTATTTTTAAACTTATCTGGATGAAATTGAATGTCTCCATTCATCACTTTATCCAAAGCAGGTTCTGCCAATTCTTTCATTCCAAGAAACCACTGCAAAGACAAACGAGGCTCGATTACAGCAGAAGTTCTTTCCGAATATCCAACTTTCGTGATATAATCTTCCGTTTTCACCAAATATCCTTTCTCATCCAATTCTTTCGCGATTGCTTTTCGAGCATCAAAACGATCCATGCCATTGTAGTGCATCGTTTTGTCGTTCAATGACCCATTTTCATTGAGAATATCAATCGTTTCTAAATCGTGTTTCTTCCCTAAATCATAATCATTGGTATCGTGAGCAGGAGTAACTTTAAGACAACCTGTTCCGAATTCTATATCCACATAATCATCAAAAATGATAGGAATTTCACGGTTACAGATAGGGACAATGGCTTTTTTACCTTTTAAATTTGCGTATCGAACATCATTTGGGTTCACACAAATTGCAGAATCTCCGAGAATTGTTTCCGGTCGAGTTGTTGCGACAGTTAACCATTCGTCATCCGTACCAACAATTTTATAACGCACATGAAAAAGTTTTGAATTTACTTCTTTGTGCAATACTTCTTCATCAGAAAGAGCTGTTAGTGCTTCTGGATCCCAGTTCACCATTCTCACTCCTCGATAAATTTTTCCTTTTTTAAATAAATCAACAAAAACATCCAATACAGATTCAGAATATTCTTTGTCCATTGTGAAACTTGTTCTTTCCCAATCGCATGAAGCACCTAACTTTTTCAATTGTTCTAAAATAATTCCACCGTGTTTATCTTTCCATTCAAAAGCATGAGCAAGAAACTCATCACGCGATAAATCAGATTTTTTGATTCCTTCTTCACGTAGTTTATGTACCACTTTTGCTTCTGTTGCAATAGATGCATGATCCGTACCTGGAACCCAACAAGCATTTTTTCCTAACATTCGCGCACGACGAACCAAAACATCTTGAATCGTATTGTTCAACATGTGTCCCATGTGCAAAACACCGGTGACGTTTGGTGGTGGAATTACAATTGTATATGCCTCTCTTTCATCAGGTTCAGAATGAAAATATCCTTTTTCCATCCAGTGTGCATACCATTTCTCTTCCGCCTTTTGTGGCTCATATATTTTAGGTGTTTCCATGTCTATTTTTTATTGATTTGCAAAGATAATAGAAAAGACGTTAGGTTATGAAGAAAAATTGGATTTTAGGATTGAAGATGGAGAATGTGGGACAGGAGGAATAAATTAAAAATGAAAAGTGTTAAAATGAAAAATGAGGAGATTCCCCCAACAATTTTTCATTCTGTCCTATTTAATTTTTCATTTTTGTTACTCAATACTGTTTCGAGCAAGAGAAAAGAGGCTCTTTTACATAACGATTGTTAAACCATCGTCTCTCGAAACTCACACTCAAAGCACGCAACTGAATTACTCCAAAATATCCTTACGTTTTAAATAGAGCCATTCCAATGCTTTTTTTTCATCTTTAAAAACCTTTACTCTCATCGATGGATTCAGTCTAAAATAAAAATTGGCTTGCACCCTCATTCCTAACTTTCGGATCACAAACGCTTATTGATATTTTAATTTTTCGAGCTCTTTATGGTTAGAAAGATAATTTTGAACTTCCATTGAAAATGTCCCAAAATATCTGCTAAAGTCAATCAAGCTAACAAATTGTTTGCCTTTCATGAATTCAAGAACAGTATCGGTTAAAAAACAAATGTCTTCAATATCATATTCGTCATTCCCTGCAAAAGAAATACGAATAACTTGATTATCAATAAGTTTAGCGTTACATGTTTTGAATTCTAAAATTGTAGTAGGTTTAGATTTCACACTACAATAATACTTAAAAATAATGAAATTACCCCCGTTTTTGTTTTTTATGATACGTTTTGTCTCCTCGTGTTTGAGCTTTCTTGTATTTGGTTTTTAATTTTCGATTATAAGAACCTCCAAGATTCGTTTTACTGTTTTTTTCTTTCTTCTCGTGAAAGGCTGCTCCTACTCCACCAAGACTAACATTAGTATTTCTATTTAAACTATTCGCCCCCATACCTTCATCTGGCATTTCCTCAGGTGTAAGTTCTTTAGAAATTTCAACTTCAGTAGGGAATTTTTCAGTAGGAATTTTATAATCCATTAAGTTTTCAATAGAACTTAAAAAATCCACCTCATCTTTCGTATAAAAGGTTGCTGCATTACCTGTTTTTTCAGCTCTACCTGTACGTCCAATTCTGTGCATGTAATTTTCAGGAAAATTCGGTACGTCAAAATTAATAACGTGAGATATTTTTTCTAAATCCAGTCCACGAGCCATAACATCCGTAGAAACTAAGATACGACTTTTGTCATTGTCAAATTCTTCGATAGAACGAATACGGTAATTTTGAGATTTATTGGAGTGAATTACACTTACATCATCTGCAAAACGCAAAGAGATTATATCAAAAATTCGGTCAGCACTTCTTTTATTAGAAGTAAACACCAATACTTTCCGAAAGGTATCTTTCTCTTTCAACAGGTGTTTCAGCAGGTTAACTTTCGTATAGAAATTTTCTACAGGATAAGCGACTTGACTAATGTTATCAAGAGGAGTACCACTTACAGCAATGGATATTTTGGCAGGTTTAATAAACGATTCGTCGATCAATTCAGAAACTTCATCAGTCATCGTTGCAGAAAACATAATGTTTTGCCTTTTCTCAGGCAATAATTCAAAAATATTATTGATTTGACGTCTAAATCCTAAATCAAGCATTACATCTACCTCATCAATGACCAATTTTTTCACTGCTTTTAATTGCAGAGAATTCGCTAAGACTAAATCATACAATCGACCGGGTGTTGCCACAATGATATCCTGTCCTTGCAATACTTTCTGAGCTTGAGTATTGATGTTCGTACCTCCATAAACTCCCAGTACTCGAATAGACATATATTTTGCAAAATCTTCAATTCTATCAACTACTTGAAGAACTAATTCTCTTGTCGGAACAAGAACAAGAATTCTAGGGTTCACTTGTTTCGAAAACTTATGCTGATGCAATAAGGGTAACATATAGGCGAGCGTTTTACCCGTCCCAGTTTGAGCGATACCGACCATGTCTTTTCCAGAAAGAATAACAGAATACGTTTGCTCTTGAATTGGAGTAGGTTCATTGAAACCTAAATCATCCATTGCATTCTTTAATTGTCTTGATAAATTAAATTCGCTAAAACCACTCATTGAAATATATTTTGCGCAAAGGTACGCATTTTAGAGGATTGAACAAGCTAAATAAAGATTAGAGAATGAAGTGTGTTTTCAAAATTCAATCTTCTTACTTAATGCGCAGCTCTCTCCACATCAAAACCAAAGTTTATATGTTATATCAGGAAAGAATCCTCTCTGATAAGTTGTGCCAATAGCGCCCGTAGCTGCATTGTACCCTCTCAAGAATACATTTTTCTGTCCTGTTATATTCTGTAAATCTACGGATAACATGTGCGACACACGTTTTTGGTCCATTCTAAAAGTTATTTTAAAATCTAATCGAAAGTAATCGGGATTTTGTTGAGAAAAAGCTTGATCATCTATGTAACCAGCAGTCCCACTTGTTTGTGAAGCCTGTAAATCAATAGGAGGTTGTCTTCTTCCTCCAGCATAGGTCACTTTTAAATCTAGCCCAAGTGTTTGTCTTTTACCAATTTTAAATTCTTTACCTCCTAAAGCATTGACAACATAGGACGAATTGAATGCTGTATTTCTCCATTTTTTATCGCTACCTTGGTATTTTGAATCAAAAATAGATGTCGTTAGCAAATAGTAATAACCTTTATCGTAGAATTTTTCTAGGGTCAATTCCACCCCATAATTATAACCCACCCCATCATTTATCAGTCCTGTTCTAGACAACTCAGCAAATCCAGCACCTTGATTTAAGGTCGAAAAAGAAGATGAGAAAGTATCCACTGGAACATTGTAAATGTATTGATAATAAATTTCAGATTTTAGGTGTAGATTTCTCCCTATATTCCAATCGTGACCGATCACAGAATGAATTGATTTTGTAAAATCTAGATTTTCATTTGGCAAAGTTGCTTCTCCCCCAACAACCTCTTCGTAGAAATATGTTGGAATTCTTTGCATCTGACTGTGCATTCCTGCACCAATTGTCAAACTTTGGTTTTCTCTAAATTGATATTTCAACCCTGCTATGGGCTCAATGACATTCGAATTATTCAGTAATAAATGCTGAGAATGAACACCCAAATTAAGCGTTAAGAGATTACTAAACCTATGTTGCCATAAAATGTATGATTGAATCAAATTAGTTCCACCTGTATAATCACTTGATACCTGATAAAAATTTCCCACTTTTATAGAATCGACAATTTCAAAGGAATAATGATCGTAAATCATTCCTACAGTTGCTGTATTTTTAGTGTTAAATTTTCGATTTACTTTATAATTCACAGAAAACTTATCTTGTTTGTTTTTTTGGAAATAATACTGTTGGTAACTTGAATTAATCAAGGTGTCAATATCAATTCCACCTTGAGTGGTATTAACAGAGAGTACTCATTTTGAGAAAGTATTTTTATCGAAAAAATATCGATGTGACAATCCAAGAATACCTGTTCTAGAATTTACATTTGATTTTGTATTTGGAAAAAAATATAAATTGTCAGTTTCT
>JAJRQQ010000080.1 GCA_024280155.1 Bacteroidota bacterium | reverse complement strand
TTTCATCTTATTGTAATTCTATAATTGCTCGTTCTATGATTTCATCTTGTGTTGTTACAAGTGTATCAAGTAAAACGGAAATATCTGGTTCAAAACCATTGTCTAAGTGTTGTTCATTTCCACTGTCATCTACACCAATGAATTCACTCACAGACAGGTTCCAATGCCAACCATTTGCAAGATAACCATCAGCAACAGATCCGCTTCCACCCCCAGTTCTTTGTCCAATGAATTTTACATTTGCTAATGGATTTACAGAGTAACATAATGTTGTAGTCGCACTATAAACACCTCTGTCGGTTAGAACAGCAACAGGGTTTAAAAATTTATTCGAAGAAGTTGAAGGTTTTAAATTGGCAAAGCTTTTTGAAAAGTCATTTTCACCTGGACCTACTTTGAAATTTTCATATCCAATGTATATTTCAGCGTCTGTAAAGTAAGAAGCAATTTTTGTGGATAAATTTGGGCTACCACCACCGTTTTGACGAACATCAACAATCAGTCCTTTCGCACTTGAAAATGAAGTAAACATCTCTTCCAATTCACTATCAGAAATATCCACACCAAAAGAGGCAATTCTTAAGTAAGCAATATCAGCATCTTGTGTTAAACGACCGTAAATAGCTCTGTCTTCACTTAATTTTGTCATTCCACTGTGAATATAGATGTTGTCTAATATTCCTTGGTGAAAAGAAACAGGGTAGCCTTTCTCGAAGTCAAAAAAAGCAGCTTGAATTAATTCGTTTCCAAGAGGAGAATAACGCCTTAAAACTGAGTGACCATCTTTTAAACGAGATGTGATTACACCTAAAATATTAAACAGAGAATCTTCTGTAAGTTCATCATTTACGAAAACACGCAAAGAATCAGACAGGTGGTTGATGTCTAATTGTTTGAATTCTAACATTCCATATTTCTCTCGAACGAGTTTTGTATATTCTTCGAAAATAGCTGTATTCGTTGTTTTCGGTTTTGGTTTCATAAAAATCTTCTCGCAAGAAACAGTTGTGAAAAGAACGAGACCTATAATTATTAATGCTTTATTTTTCATGTTATATTGAGTTTATAAAGTGTCTTACACTGAGTTTATCAAAGTCTTATTGTTTTTGAAATCTTTTTTTTGTCTTCACGATGAAATTAAATCGAGCGCCTACGATGTGTTGTGCAATCGTTAAAGGGTATCTTTTTACTGTAGTGTAATTAAATAAATTCCATTGGTAATAAAAGGACCATATTTTCTTGAAGTTCAATTGTAAATTGGTTTCGATGCTGTTTAATTTCCCAATGGTTTTAAATTGGTAATATTTTAAACTAAAAGGACTTTGTGTACCATTGTCTTGAAAATCAAATTTTCCATTTTCTAATACATTTTGAGGTGCAGTATAAGCAAAGCTTTTGAATTCTTTGAATAAACCAAACAATCCAACAGCTAATGAGAAAGATGCGCTTAAATTATCATTAATTTTTCGTTTGTATTCTCCAAAAACAGCAATTCTAGAACTAGATATAAAATTCAAACCATTATTCCCTAAATCTGAAAAATTAATAAAATTCACGTCAGCAACGGTCCATTTTCCCCCTCCTCTAAAACCATCTAGGTGGATAAAAGAAAGGTCTTTTCGTGCATAGGTAAAATCTAACCTTCCATGAAATGCCGCAGCTACAAATGGATGTGTTTTTGCAGAAAGTTTTGTAAAGTCACCATTGAAATCGATTTCCCAAAAATATTTATCTGTTTCTCGACTTGTTCCAATGTTAAGAGCAATTAAAGTTCCAAGGTATTGTGTATAGGAGAACTTAGCATCTTGAAAAGAATTTCGAACTCCTCCTAAGCCGATGTAGCTCTTTTTTAATACTGTTCTTTTTAATCCTGCCTCCTCTTGTGCAACTACACTTTGTGTTAAAAATAGAATGATGAATAACTTTAAAATGTTTCGCATTGTGTTTTGATATTTAATATGGGCAATACTTTTAATACATCGACAAAATTAAACGGTTGTATATATACTCAACAAAAAACCGAAGTTAATCTGTGTCAAAATCAGAATTTGCTACTGTTTTGTGCTAAAAACTCCTTGGGTGTAATACCGGTTTCTTTTTTGAAAGAGCGATAAAACGTACTCTTAGAACGAAAACCAACTTCTTGACCAATTCCTTCGATGGATAAATTAGAAAAATCTGAATTCTGTAACATTTTTTTTGCTTCGTTTATTCTAAACTGATTGATAAAAGAATTAAAGTTGGATGCTAGAATAGAATTAATGCTTTCAGAAATCGTTTTTGTGTGAATATTTGACAATTGTGAAATGTCTGTAATGGTCAGATTGTGAGTTTTATAACATTTTGTTTTGTTGATGTGACTTTTTATAATTTCAATTACGTCATTCTGTTTTGTTGTATTTTTTTCTATCGGATGCTTCAATTCTTTCTTTTTCTCAACTGTTTTTTCGATTTGAAATTGAAATACACTTCGAATTGAAATCCATATTAGTAAGACAACATTGATGGTGTTAAAAATATAGAAAAACCATCCCATTTCAGTATCAGTTATAAACGAGAGATAACCGACCAGAGTAAAAATTAAACCAAGCAATACATATGTTCTTGACCAATTCAATTCCTTGTCGGTTGCATCAGAAAAATGATTATAAACAACCTTTTTTTGTTTCTTTATCCAAGACAATGTCTTATAAGCAATCCAACAAGACAAAAGGACTTCTAAATTAACGATGATTATTTCTAAAACATGAGAAATATCAATTTGTTCAACGATTAAAATGTTAACGATAAAGCTTGATAGTAAACCAATAGAACCAATAATTAGTGGAATCTTAATGTCTTCTGCCTTTAGGGTTGATATATGTTGAACATAAACATAAAACAAAGGAAAGAGTAACCAACTAAAGTTGAGCAATGAAAAAGCAATGGTTGCATTATTTTCTCCAAAAATGTCATAAATAAAAGAGCTTGAAACGTCCAAAGAGTAGGTGAGTATAAATAAACCGAGGAAGAAGAATGATTTCTTTTTCCAATGATAAATTAACACGCCTATTCCAAGAGAAGTCCCAATAATGAAACCAATTAAATCCACCAAAGATTCCAAGGAAATGTTAAAGCTCATTCTGTCTATTTTGGGTATAACAATTGATTCAAATCTAGAAATAATAAAATGAATTAGAACTGAAATGTAGCCCTATTTATTCTCCCGTAGTAATTTGACGATAAACCATGCATTAACCACAACAATCGATGCGTTTGTAATCACAACAGGAATAGAACCTAAAAGAATTCCGTAGAAAATAAAAAATAAACATCCGATAATACTAACGATTCTCAGTGTCAGCATTTTTTTCATTAAGAAAGAAAGTAACACGAAAAAAGAGGCAAAATAGCCGATGTACTCTGTATATTCTGCCATTAGTTTAATTTAAGTCCTAATTCTTTTAGCTGTTCTTCATTCAACGGAGAAGGCGCGTCAATCATCACATCTCTACCGCTATTGTTTTTAGGGAAAGCGATGTAATCTCGGATAGAATCAGAACCACCCATTGTTGCAACTAATCGGTCAAGTCCAAATGCCAAACCACCGTGAGGAGGTGCGCCATATTCAAAAGCTGACATTAAGAAACCAAATTGAGCTTCTGCTTCTTCTTTGGAGAATCCGAGTAAATCAAACATTCTTGATTGCAATTCTCTGTCATGAATTCGGATAGAACCACCCCCTAATTCAACACCGTTCATGGCTAAATCGTAGGCATTTGCACGAACTTTCCCCGGGTCAGTATCAATTAAATCCATATCCTCTGGTTTTGGAGAAGTAAATGGGTGGTGCATCGCATGGTAACGATTTGTTTCTTCATCCCATTCCAATAAAGGAAAATCAAGCACCCACAAAGGTTTAAATACATTTGGATTTCTCAATCCTAATTCATCGCCCATGTGTAAACGCAATTCGTTCATTTGCTTGCGAACAGTATCTGTATCTCCACTCAAAAGAAGTAATAAATCTCCAGCTTTTGCATTGGCTTGTTTAGCCCATTCTGCTAAATTTTCTTGTGAATAGAATTTATCTACCGATGATTTGAATGTTCCATCCTCGTTGCATTTGAGATAAATCATCCCTTTAGCACCGATTTGTGGTCTTTTTACCCAATCCACTAATTTGTCCAATTGTTTTCGAGTATATCCAGCACAATCTTGCGCATTGATCGCTAAAACCAATTCTGCCTCATCGAAGATTTTAAAATCTTTTCCTTTTACAACAGAATTCATGTCTATAAATTCCATATCAAAACGAATATCAGGTTTGTCTGACCCATATTTCTCCATTGCCTCAGCGTATGTCATTCGTGGGAATTTTTTATCCAATTCCACTCCTCGAACTTCTCTAAAAAGATGTTGAATCATTCCTTCAAATAC
>JAJRQQ010000079.1 GCA_024280155.1 Bacteroidota bacterium | reverse complement strand
AGGATACAGTTATGATGTAACCGTATCAAAATTAAACAATGGTGTTTCAGGAGGTTCTCACGAAGTGTCGCTTGGTTTAAACTTGAATTGCAAGAAGAAACCAGCGTCGTTTAGAACAATATCTTGTCCATCATTTTAAAAAGTGTAACTAAATTATTGTACAACGTTGTATAGTAAGATTTTGATAAAAGAATGAAAACGAAAATATATAATATGCGATTTTTCAAATTTATAGCAGTTGTAGTAGCAGGTGCTTTTATCCTTACTTCATGTCACAATGAAGCATCGAACACAACAGGTTGGGATTACAACAATCCAAACCAAGGAGGTTTTCAAAAAGTCCCTTTTGTAGATCAAGAAACTGGACCAGGATTGCTCCTAATTGAAGGAGGTACTTTCACGATGGGGCGTGCTGAACAAGATGTAATGTTTGAATGGAACAATCGTCCAGCGCGGGTTACCATCTCATCATTTTACATGGATCAAACTGAAGTAACAAATTTTCAGTGGCTAGAATACTTGTATTGGGTTTCTCGTGCATACAATGAAACGTATCCAATGGTTCTTAAAAATGCATTGCCAGACACTTTGGTTTGGAGATCTAAATTAGGATTCAATGAGAAATATGTAGATTATTACTTACGTCATCCTGCTTATAGAGATTATCCAGTTGTTGGTGTTTCTTGGTTGCAAGCAAATGATTTCTGTAAATGGAGAACAGACCGTGTAAATGAATACATTCTAATTCGTGAAGGAGTTTTATCTTTCAATGTTGACCAAAGAGATGAAAATACATTTAACACAGATGCTTACTTCGCAGGTCAGTACGAAGAAGGATTAGTAAAAAATGTACAAGATTTAGACCCTTCTAACATTAACGGTAAAAAATTAGGCGAAAGAATTGTAAGAATGGGAGATGGAATTCTTTTACCACGCTACCGACTACCAACTGAAGCTGAATGGGAATTTGCTGCAACTGGTTTGATTGGAAACTTACAGGAAGGTACTGAAAACATTAACGAAAGAAGATTGTACCCTTGGAATGGTCATTGGGTTCGTCAAGATGAAGCACAATTCACAGGTCAAATTCGCGCAAACTTCGTAAGAGGTCGTGGAGATTACATGGGGGTTGCAGGTCACTTGAATGATGGAGCAGACGTTACTGCGCCTGTTGAATCTTATTGGCCAAATGATTATGGCTTATACCACATGGCAGGAAATGTATCTGAGTGGGTTATGGATGTTTATCGCCCATTAACTTCTGAAGATTACGATGAGTTCCGTCCTTTTAGAGGAAATGTTTTTAAAACTAAATTATTGAACAACGAAGGTGCAATTGATTTGAAAAATGCTCAAATCATGTACGATGTCCATGGAATGAAAGAATATTTGAATGAATTTGAGAGAATTCGCTTCCAAAGAGTTACTGCCCAACAGCACGACCCTAATGACACAGTTATTCATCAAGGACTTCAAGCAAATATTCAATCAAGAAACCCTTCGAGAAGAGGTTATGCTCCAGATCCATTCTATGTTTCTCATGGAAATGTAAAAGACTCTATTGAACTCGAACTTCTTAGAGAAATTAATGCAGTGATTGATCAAGCAATTGAGTACCAGAATGAGAAATATGATACTGAGGCTTCTGCTTTAATTCAAGACCAACTTTTCGATGGTATTTTTGCTGACGAAATGAGAGAAGGACCTGAAGGTGAAGAATATGCTTTTGAAATTATCTCTATGTTACGTGATGGTTTTAATGAATTCATAGTTGACACACCTGGTAAATTAAAATATAGAAACGTAACTGAAGAAGAAAATATCGGTCGTTTGAACTATAGAAAAGATGATTACACGGACTACATAGATGGTGATATTGAAAGTTCTATTCATTATGCAAATGATGAATATAAAAATGACATCAATCAAGCGACACGTGATCCTGGTCTAGTAATGTACCAAAGTAAGCATGAGGAGTTTGCTTTAGATGGCAGTAAATTGAAACCAGGTGGAGAGGACAGAACTTCATGGCCAACAACTCTCGTTTCTGACAAGTCAAGGGTTTACAAAGGTGGTTCGTGGAAAGACAGAGCGTACTGGTTAGTTGCAAGTAACAGAAGATTCTTAGATGAAGATAAATCTACTGATGCAATTGGTTTCCGTTGTGCAATGGACAGAGTTGGTTCACCGACAGGTTTCAACTACGGAAGAAAAAAGAAAAAGAAATAATATTTAATAAATATTTATTAAAAAGCAGAGTGTAAAATCTCTGCTTTTTTTTGCACTAAACATTTATACGTTAATAAAAATATAACTTTTGACCATCTAAAGTAGACAACTTTGATATTTTTGTAGAATGGAAGAACTTTTCAATTATTTCTATTCAAGTACTGGCATCTGTACAGATACAAGAAAAATAACGAAAGACTGCTTATTTATTTGTATCCAAGGTGAAAATTTTGACGGTAACAGCTTTGCAGGAAAAGCACTTGAACAAGGTGCGAAATTTGCAATTGTGGACAATGAAAAGTACTATGATGGTTCAAGTAAAATGGTTCTCGTCGAAGACAGCGTTGTTTACCTACAAAAACTAGCGAATTATCATCGGGAAAAATTCAACATTCCTGTAATAGGCATAACAGGTAGTAATGGTAAAACTACAACCAAAGAGTTAATTCATAAAGTTCTCTCTAAAAAATATAACGTCCTTGCAACCATTGGAAATTTAAACAATCATCTTGGTGTCCCTTTCACTCTTCTTCGACTTACGAAAGAGCACGAAATCGCTATCATCGAAATGGGAGCAAATAAGTTCAAAGATATTGAAGAATTGTGCAATATTGCAGAACCCACGCACGGAATCATTACAAATATTGGAAAAGCACATCTAGAAGGTTTGATTGACCTCAAAGGAGTGATAAAAACAAAAAAAGAATTATATGAATCTGTAGAAAAAAACAAAGGTGTTCTGATCTACAATGCTGATGATTCAATTCTTAAATCTGTTCTACCTAAAGATACAAATAACCATTCCTACGGAAAAATAGATGCTGAAATTTCTGGAGAATTGGTTCGCCTCTCCCCTTTTGTTGAAATGAAATGGAATTCAGATGAATATAATTCGGACATCCTAAAATTAGGCATGGTGGGCGAATACAATTTCTACAATTATTTAGCAGCAATTTCATTTGGTGTTCTATTCAATGTCAAGCCAAATGATATTTCAAAAGCATTAATAGAATACATTCCTTCAAACAGTCGTTCACAAGTAAAGAAAACAGCAAAAAACACTTTAATTCTCGACTGTTATAACGCCAATCCAACAAGTATGAAATCGGCATTGGACAGTTTTGCTATGATTGATAACAATCAGAAAATTTGCATCCTTGGTGATATGCGTGAATTAGGTATAGAATCGAGCGAAGAACACGATAAAATCATTGAGCAAATTGAAGAATTAAATTTACAAGCATTCCTTGTGGGAGAAGAATTCTTCAAAACTAAATCATGCAATATTCTTCAAAAATTCAAAACTGTTAAAGAATTACACGAATTCATCTCAAGTTTCCCTATTGAAAATAAGTTAATACTATTAAAAGGATCTAGAGGAATACAATTGGAAAAGCTTGAAGATCTACTATAATATCTATTCTTACCATAAAAAAAGGCCACCCTCTCAGGTAGCCTTTCTCAGAAAGTTAATTAAAAATTAATCTTTCAAAATATTTCTTGAAATTACAATTTTTTGAATTTCAGAAGTTCCTTCATAAATTTGAGTAATCTTTGCATCACGCATTAGACGCTCGACATGATATTCTTTAACGAATCCATATCCACCGTGAATTTGCACAGCCTCTACTGTGTGCTCCATAGCAACACGAGATGCAAACAATTTCGCCATAGCACTAGACTGATCGTAATTTCTACCCATATCTTTATCAATAGCAGAACGGTAAACCATCATTTTAGCTGCATCAATATCAGTTGCCATATCTGCCAACTTAAATGCAATTGCTTGGTGATTGCTAATTTCAGTTCCAAATGCTTTTCTTTCTTTCGAATAAGCCAAAGCCAATTCAAGAGCGCCTCCAGCAATACCTAAAGCTTGTGCAGCAATCCCAATTCGACCACCGGATAAAACTTTCATAGCGAATTTAAAACCAAATCCATCTTCACCAATTCTATTTTCTTTCGGCACTTTCACATCATTAAATAATAATGTATGTGTATCTGAACCTCTAATTCCTAATTTATTTTCTTTCGCACCAACAATAAAACCTTCCATTCCTCTTTCGATGATAAAAGCATTAATTCCGCGATGACCTGCAGCTACATCTGTTTGAGCAATCACTATATAAGTAGAAGCTGAAGAACCGTTTGTAATCCAATTTTTCGTTCCATTCAAAACATAATGATCTCCATTATCTATTGCAGTTGTACTTTGTGAAGTCGCATCTGAACCTGCCTCTGGTTCGGATAAACAAAATGCACCAATTTTCTCTCCTTTTGCTAAGGGTACTAAGAATTTTTCTTTTTGGGCTTCATTTCCATACTTTTCTAACCCCCAGCAAACCAAAGAATTGTTCACAGACAAACAAACAGAAGTAGAAGCATCTACTTTTGAAATCTCCTCAATAGCCAATGCATAAGACAATGTATCCATTCCTGAACCTCCATACTTTGGATCAACCATCATTCCCATGAAACCTAATTCTCCAAGTTGCTTAATTTCTTCAACAGGAAAACGTTGCTCTTCATCACGGTCAATTACTCCTGGTTTTAATACATTTTGAGCGAAATCTCTCGCTGCATCTCTTACCGCTTTATGCTCTTCGGTTAAATCAAAATTCATGTCTATATCTGTTTTATTAAATTCTTGCGTTCACAAAAGTACGATTTTAAGCTTATTTTAACGAGTAAAATCAGTATTTTTTAAAAATAAACCGTTCCTAATATCCTTAAAAATAATTACCTTTAACGTTGTGAAAAAAGAATACAGAATGCTCGGTTTAATGTCAGGCACATCTTTAGATGGTTTAGACATTGTAGATTGCTCATATATTTTCAAGAATAATGAATGGAAATTTTCAATTCATAGTTCTGATTCAATTCCTTACTCTAACGCACTGAAAACAAAATTAAAACAATCTCCCGATTTTTCAGCAAGAAAATTACTTCAGTTAGACAAAGAATTGGGGTTGTTTTTCGCTAAATCCGTTAATCAATTCATTGAGGATAAAAGTATCTCAAAAGAAAAAATCAACGCCATTGCTTCTCACGGTCATACCATTTTTCACCAACCAGAATTAGGGTACACCTACCAGATTGGATGCGGAGACACAATAGCTTACCATACAAAACTAACAGTCATTAATGATTTTAGACAAAAGGACGTAGTTGCTGGTGGACAAGGCGCTCCTTTAGTACCCATTGGTGATCAATTATTATTTCACAATGATGCGGATGCATTTTTGAACATAGGTGGATTTGCTAATTGCAGTTATTCTCACCTCGGTAAAACCATTGCGTTTGACATCTGCCCTGCCAACCTTCCTTTAAATAGAATTACACAGCGAATCGGTTTAGAATTTGATAAAGACGGGCAATTGGCAAGAAAAGGCAACGTTGATAAGGATAACTTGAGAGAATTAAACAACATTACATTCTACAAAGAAAAAGCACCGAAATCTTTGGGAACAGAATGGTTGGATGCAACTTTCTCTCCATTACTATCAATATTTCCCTCATTAGAAGACCAATTAGCAACCATCACAGAGCATATTGCTGTTCAAATCGGCAATACTTTGAATGAAATAGAACCACCAAGAACATACGTTACCGGAGGTGGGACAAAAAACAAATATCTAATTGAACGAATAAAGCATAACACTTCTACAGAGTTAATAATCCCGTCTATAGAATTAATTGATTACAAAGAGGCAATAATTTTTGGCTTCCTTGGTGCACTTTATTTAGCGAAGAAGAAAAACACTCTAGCAAGTGTGACTGGTGCAATAAAAGACTCAACAGGAGGCGTTCTCCACATTCCTTAATGTTTTCATCTTTAATTTGTTGAAAAATCAAGGATTATATCCAGCAAAATAAGCTTTAAGGTCTAAATACTTTTTTAACTTTGTGTCCGAAAAATTAATTGATTCAACGTTATGAAAACCTTATTAGATAAATTCGAGAATAAACGTCCTGAAATCGTATTTGAATGGAAAGATTCAGAAACAGAAGCAGAAGGATGGGTAGTTATTAACTCCTTAAGAGGTGGAGCAGCTGGAGGTGGTACTCGAATGAGAAAAGGTCTTGACAAACGCGAAGTTGAGTCATTGGCAAAAACAATGGAAGTTAAGTTCACTGTTGCTGGACCAGCAATTGGCGGAGCAAAATCAGGAATCAATTTCGATCCAAAAGACCCTCGTAAAGAAGGCGTTTTGAGAAGATGGTACGCTGCAGTAACTCCATTATTAAAACATTACTACGGTACTGGTGGAGATTTAAATGTCGATGAAATCCATGAAGTTATCCCTATGACGGAAGACTGTGGTGTTTGGCATCCACAAGAAGGTGTTTTTAATGGTCATTTTCAACCAAGAGAAGCACAAAAAATCAATCGTATCGGTCAATTGAGACGAGGTGTATTAAAAGCAATCGAAGATACTTCGTTCTCTCCTGACGTTAACCGAAAATATGTGGTTGCAGACATGATTACAGGTTATGGTGTTGCTGAATCGATCAAACACTACTACTCTATCTGGGGCGGTAATTTAAAAGGCAAAAAAGTAATCGTTCAAGGTTGGGGGAATGTTGGCTCTGCCGCAGCATTCTATCTATCACAAGAGGGTGCTAAAATTGTTGGAATAATTGACCGTGTGGGTGGACTAATCAATAACGAAGGTATATCTTACGAAGAAATTCGTGAATTATTCTTAAATAAAAATGGGAATGAATTAAATCACCCGAACATGCTCTCATACGAAGAAATGAATGCTAAGATTTGGGATTTATCAGCAGATGTTTTTATTCCTTGCGCTGGTTCTCGCATGATCACGAAAGATCAATTGGAGAGAATGATTGCTGCAGGAGTTGAAGTTATTTCTGCGGGAGCAAATGTTCCTTTTGCAGATCCGGAAATATTCTTTGGAGAAATTGCAGACCATGCAGATAATAATATTTCTATCATTCCTGATTTCATCTCCAACTGTGGAATGGCTAGAGTTTTTGCTTACTTAATGAGTAATGACTTAAAAGAACTCACAGATGAAGGGATTTTCTCAGACACAAGTAAAACCATCTACAACGCTTTAAAAAATACCCATAAAATTAACCCAAGCAAGACAGGGATTGCGAAAGCCGCATTTGAAATCGCCCTAAAACAATTGGTTTAATTTAAAATAAATATATCAAAAGAACATTATGGAAACTATTATCGTTATTATTTTTATCCTTGGTTATCTAGCAATCACTTTAGAGCACAGTCTTAAATTAGATAAGTTAATTCCTGCATTAGTTATGATGGCTATCACTTGGGCATTAATTTCTTTTGGAATTGACGGATTCCAAAATTGGTTTGATTCTGGTGAACATGCACTTGTTGAAGGTTTTTCATCCTTAGATCATGAATCAAAAACTCACCTTGTAGAAGAAACACTTTTACACCACTTAGGTAAAACAGCTGAAATTCTTTTCTTCCTGCTTGGTGCAATGACTATTGTTGAAATCATTGACCACTTCGACGGATTTTCAACTTTTAAACGCTACATTAAAACAAGAACCAAGAAGAAATTATTATGGACTTTTACCATACTCGCGTTTATTCTTTCTGCAATCATCGATAATTTAACCGCTACAATTGTATTAATTACCATCTTACAAAAAATCATCAAGGATAAGAACACCAGAATGTGGTTTGCAGGTCTCATTATTATTGCAGCAAATGCTGGTGGTGCATGGTCTCCAATCGGAGATGTTACCACGACAATGCTCTGGATCGGTAAAAAGGTAACAACTGATGCGTTAATTACTCACTTACTCATACCTTCACTTGTTTGTATGATAATTCCAACATTTATAGCTTCTTTTATGACTCCTTTTAAAGGAGATTTAGTGAAGGAAATTGACGTAAAACCTGAAGCAATTCATGATACAACTTATAGTGCAATAATGCTATATCTAGGGTTAGGAATGATTCTTTTTGTTCCAGTTTTTAAAACAGTTACACATCTCCCTCCTTATGTTGGAATGATGTTGTCTTTAGGAGTTGTTGCTACTTTTGCAGAAATATTTAGTTCTAGACAATTTAAATTAACAACTCTAGGTGATCACTCTAAAGATTCAGGTCATCACAGTCCTGTACACAAATCTCTTTCAAAAATTGAGATGCCAAGTGTGCTTTTCTTTTTCGGGATATTAATGGCCGTCGCATCCCTGGAAAGTCTCGGGATATTATTCAATTTTGCAGATTCTATGAATGCAGCTATTCCAAATACGGATATTGTTGTTTTATTACTCGGTGTCGGTTCAGCAGTAATTGACAATGTACCTTTGGTTGCAGCAAGTTTAGGAATGTTCCACCAAGAAATGAATGATCCAATTTGGCATTTCATCGCTTATTCTGCTGGTACAGGTGGTAGTATGTTGATTATCGGTTCTGCCGCAGGTGTTGTAGCAATGGGGATGGAGAAAATTTCATTCTTCTGGTATGTAAAAAACATTACACTATTAGCAGTTGTCGGATTCCTTGCAGGCGCTGCAGTTTTTGTTCTTGAACAACAATTTTTATACTAAAAAAACTATTTAAACGTTAAATACAATATGAATTTATCTTTTTTATTACAAATAGACCAAGTTATAGAAGAATCTGAAGGTGTTGCAAACATCAGTTTGTGGGAAATCTTAAAAGGTTCTGAGGAGTTTGGAAACGAAGGAATCGGCTGGAGTGGTTGGGGAATAATTATAATTCTTTCTCTCATGCTAGGTTATGCAGTATTTACTTTTGTTGAACGTTATTTAGCTCTTAGGAAAGCCAATAAAGAAGAGAAAGGTTTTATCAATAAAATTCGCGAATACATCGTGGAAGGAAAAATTGATTCTGCAAAAGATTATTGTGCTCGCTCATCTGCACCTTCTGCAAGAATGATAGAGAGAGGCATTGCTCGATTAGGAAGACCAATCGAAACAATTTCTGCTTCTATTGAAAATGCTGCCAAATTAGAAATTCTCCGACTAGAGCAACGTTTAAGTTTCTTAGCAACTGCTGCTGGTGCTGCTCCAATGATTGGTTTCCTTGGAACAACAGTTGGAATGGTTGGCGTATTTATCGACCTGCAAAATGCAGCTAGTTTAGATATTGATGTAATTGCTCCAGGAATAATGACTGCAATGATTACAACCGTTGCGGGACTAGTTGTTGGTATTGTAGCTTATGTTGGATATAACTTTTTAGTTGCTCGAATTGGTAACGTTGTGTACCAAATGGAAAATGACGCATTAGAATTTATGGACATTCTACAACAACCTGGTAAATAAGACACAATGGATTTAGGAACGAGAAATAAAGTAAAGATTGAGGGAGGAATGGCTTCCATGACAGACTTGGTCTTTCTATTGTTGCTTTTCTTTATCATCATGAGTTTGATGAGCCAAGATCAAACACCTATTGATTTACCTAAACCAAACGAAAAATTAGCTCCTGTAACATATCCTGTTACGCCAACAGTTATAATAACTGAAGATAATCTTTATGTTGTTCTACCTGGTGGTGATATTGATTCTCCAATGGAATTTGAAGATATCAAAGAAATTACAGCTTCTGTTGTAGAAAGTTCAGGCAAATCAAAACTAAAAATTG
Organism: Bacteroidota bacterium; assembly: GCA_024280155.1. GTDB lineage: Bacteria > Bacteroidota > Bacteroidia > Flavobacteriales_D > Crocinitomicaceae > UBA4466. The sequence continues at coordinate 72,663 of JAJRQQ010000079.1, read as the reverse complement.
CAGGACATCGTAACGCAGATTATGAAGCAGTTTTTAATGTACTAGCTTTATCTCAAGCAAATGGTTGGGATCCTGTTTTAGCATACGATAGATAAAATATGAGTAAAATCCCCATAGCAAATAAAATAGACAAACGAAAAGGAGCTATTGCAGCTTTACTTTTTATGCTTGCTATGGCTGTTTATGTCGGATTGATTTCTTTTCAAATTGCCGACCCACCGCCTCAACCCGTTTTAGTTGAAGTGGAAACACATATTGATGAAATTTATTTAAAGAATTTAACTGTTGATGGCGGTTCTTCATCTGGCTCTCCTTCAGAAGCTCCTGTTGAACAACCAAAGCCACAAACTCAACAAGGAATAACTACCGAAGAATCAGAAACAGAAGAAAATACTGGGCAATCAAACCACACGACGACTGCAAGTTCTGACAATACCAATTCAACTACACAAACTTCAAACGACCCTTTTGCTTCTGGAGGAAATAGTAATGGAGAGAATGGAGGATCTGGAAATACATTTGGTTCAGATGGAACAGGAACAGAGGGGGATGGTGGTGGAAGTGGTTCCGGCAAAGGGAGAATTCGAAAAAACGACCCAATTCTAACTGATTTAAAGTCTAATGTAAACGCATATATTTACCTCAAACTTACCATAGATGCACAGGGTAATGTTGTTTCGGCAAGTAATATCAAAGCTCAAACAACGACATCCAATCAAATCTTGATTAACAAAGTGATTTATCACGTCAAAAAGCAAGTTAAATACAACAAAGACGAGGGCGCTCCTGTGGCGAAAGTTTTCATGACTGTTAAAGTTGATGCAGAGTAAAGAATACTTATACGAAACTAATTGGTTGTTTCAACAGTTTCCATCTTATCAAAAGATAGGTTCAAAAGCATATAAGCCGACTTTAGAGAATATTCAAGAAATATGTAGAAGAATTGAACATCCTGAAAAAGCGTTAAAATTAATACATGTTGCCGGTAGTAACGGGAAAGGTTCAACTTGCTCTATGCTTGCATCCATTCTTACGGAGTCCGGATATAAAGTTGGCTTATTTACATCACCCCATATTAAAGATTTTAGTGAAAGAATACGCATAAATGGAGATTGTATTTCTGAGAATAAGGTTATCGAATTCATTCAAAGAATAAAGAATGAATCGTTTAATTTTTCCCCGTCATTCTTCGAGGTAACTTTTGCGATGGCACTGTATCATTTCAATGAACAAAAATGTGATATTTGTGTAATTGAAACAGGTTTAGGAGGAAGATTAGACGCTACAAATATAATTTCTCCTATTTTATCAGTTATCACAAACATCAGCCTAGAACATACAGCGATTTTAGGGGATACGGTGGGAGAAATCGCTCGTGAAAAAGGTGGGATTATAAAGAGAAATACTCCAACCATAATTGGTCCGATGAGTGTTCCTTTAACTAAAATTTTTCAGGAAGTTTGTAAGCAAAAAAACAGCGGTTTGTTTATCAGTGACACGAACAAATCAAAATCATTTGATTTACCTCTTCTTGGAGATTATCAAAAAGTCAACTTTGGAATTGTATTGGAAATTATAACGCAATTGAAGAAAAAAGAATTTACGATAACCGACCATTCTACACAAGTTGGTTTAAATCAACTTCAAAAAAACACTGGTTTTATCGGACGATTACAAGTTATATCTAAAAACCCAACCTTAATATTTGATGTTTCGCATAATTTAGATGGAATCAAAGTCACTTTAGATACAATTCTAAAAAAAGCAAAAAAAACTTACGTATTGTTTACGGTACAAGTAATGATAAAGACCTTCACTCGATAATTAAACTTTTCCCTGAAGAATCTCATTATTATTTCACACAATTTGAGAACGAGAGAGCCATGCAAATCACTGAAATAAAAGAGGTTACCAAAGACTTTATTTGCACTAGGAAATCATATTTTAACTCACCTCAAAACGCTTTAAATTCAGCCATTGAGCAATCAGAAGATGATGATTTGGTGCTTGTTTTTGGAAGTTTTTTTCTTATTTCAACTTTTTTTTAATTTTTTCAAAAAAAACACTTGATATTAAGAAAATCGTACGTATATTTGCACACGCAATTTGGTAAACGAATCAAAAAAGCAATATTGAAAATACGGGGGATTAGCTCAGTTGGTTTAGAGCACCTGCCTTACAAGCAGGGGGTCACTGGTTCGAATCCAGTATTCCCCACCATATAAAGGATACAAATTAATTTTTGTGTCCTTTTTTTTACAACTATCTTCTGCAAACAAAAATATAACGGATCAAGACTAATTGTTGGGGCTAGGCATAAATTTTATCTCGCTTTAGATTCCACTTTTTATTCAGTGAAATTTTAATTTATTATCATTTGACTTCATGAGCTCGTAAACTCGGTTTTCATTACCAAAAAAAATCGCAAATTTATACTTTGCTAATCTAAAGGAAGTCGATGTAAAAGTCTAGCGCTCAATTTTCCGAATTTCGTTCCACTCTTTCGTTCTTTTATTAATAATTATAGAGTTAATGAATTGTGAACTTAGGATGTAGAAGTAAGTTAAAAAAAGGTTGCCATAAAGACAACCTTTTTTTAGTAGCGGGGACCAGACTCGAACTGATGACCTTCGGGTTATGAGCCCGACGAGCTACCAACTGCTCCACCCCGCGATATAATCTATACTGTCTGTTGGCACATGTCGTATAGCGAGTGCAAAGATACAACGCTTTTTTGTTTTTTGCAAACAAAAAGTAAAAATAACATGAAAATATATCCTTAGAAAAAGAATCTCGGGTGGGGTTAGTTAAAAAGTGTGATGTATTGTGGTTAAAATGAGGAGTTAAGCTCTTTCTGTTCAACAAATCTCATTACCTTAATAAATACATTTTTCCAAATTCTTTTTTGAAATATTTATCTGCACCAGAGTCCCTATGCTTAATTTCCTCCCCATTTAAACTGACTTTGATCGTATAGAGGTAAACTCCATTTGCTAAAGGATCTCCAAATTCATCCGTTCCGTCCCAAGCAAATTCAGTGATGTTTCGACCGATCTGAATTGGTCCTAACTCATTCTCAGTGATTGTCCGCACAACACGACCCGACACAGTCATTATCTGAATCATGATGTCATCAGGTGCTTCTGAACCTGTTAATGTGAATACAAACCTCGTACTTGTACTGAAAGGATTCGGGTAATTCATCATGTTTGTAATTGTCGATTCATGAACAACCTCAAAAGTAACTCGATATTCAATGTCACCAGAAACGTTCCCACTTCTGTCCGTACCTTGAACAAATAAAGAATATTTTCCATCCATTTCAAAAGTGTTAGGCCAAACAATTTTGAAACGCTTATTTTGAGCATTTGCTGGTGTCCACTGCATAATCGTTTCCCCTGTTTGATCAACAAATGGAATCCTCACCTGCCCCCCCAAAGGATCCGTCAAATAAACACCAAAATTAGCTGTATCAGAGACATTATCCATAATAAGAAAATCATTGTCGTCTTTTAAAGTAATGAATATCTCACTATTTGGATCAATGATATCTCCATTCAAAATATGATTCCCATTAAAAGTGACATCTAAAAGTGGATTCTCATCATCTGCTCTAACACTGAAAGGGAATTGTAATAGGTTGTTAAAGTGCTCTTGTTCAGGCTGGTCTGTGATGACATTACTTCCGTTGATATATGGGTTAACTTCCATCCATAGAATATTTGGGCCACCCAAACCTAATGTTGGGATTAAAACTGTATCTCTAAGTGTTTCATTTACCAATAATGAATCTTGACGAGGGTATGAAATAGGATGTAAAATATGGTTTGCATCTTCAATCCAATAATTGATTAATAAAGAATCCATATCAACTGAGAATATATTCTTTACATCTACGGCAAAGTATATAGGAGCACCTTCCATGACAGAATCTCCTAATGCAGTCCAAGTGTAACCAGTTGAACCGTCAATAGCTGCTTCAGGAATCGGAGTATATAAAACATGCCATCGATCAATTTGTGCAGGGGTTAATGTAGTTGTGTCTGAGTAACTTGCCTCAAGACGGATGAAAGGGTATTGACTTGCGTCCACTAAAGAATTTAGATTGATGATAGAATCATTGCTTGAAAAAACTGTATCAACCTGACTCTGAAAAACTCCCGAAGAATTGTATGTTTTTATAGAAAGAACAGTTGAATCATGAGAACTTGATTCTAAAGGATTTTGTTTCCAATGAAGTGATCCCCATTCTGTTGTTGGTCCAATCAAAGGTGAACTTTCTACACCTGCATTTAATGGACCTATTAAATTTGCAGTAATTGTAAAATCATCTCCCACAAATTGAGAAACTTTCTCAACAACTGAAGAAGGGTCTCCTTTTCTAACAAAGAATGCAAAAGGAAGATTTGGTCTACCTGGAATAATACTGTCTGATCCAAGGTTTGCAAATGTATTGTACATATTTACGGAATCCAGAGCGTCCCAATAATTATAATATGTATAAACGGGAGAATAAATTAAAAGATAATGACCGTCTGGCACTACATTATTGACCATGTTTTGAAATGCAGCTAACTGTGTTGCGTCACCCTCTCTGAATAAGAAATATTTCTCCACACGGTTTCTACAAGATGGACCATTGTTCACGTTACCAAAATCATGAGTAGGATTATGTACCACACCGTTTCCATCTGTCCATTTTGTTCCCCAAGCCTCATGAGTAACAGGGTCAATTACTGCTACATGAATCGTTGGAGCTGTTGAACAAATTCCATATTCTTGTTGAATTAGATTTAGGCTATACTGAGAATCGTAAGCAGGAATTATATGTGTAACTGTACATGAGAGTTCACTTACTTTAGGTGAAAATTCTTTGATTCTATTGATTCGATTATAGTCAACACTGCTAAAGTTATTTTCTTTAAACTGAAAGAAATGATCTTGTCCCCAGCCCGATTTACCGTTTATGTATTGAAATGAACTTTCTTTCCAAGTTGTATCACCAACAATAGAAACGCGCCAAAAATAAACAACACTATCTTCGCAAACTAAAGTACCATCAGAAGTGGGAGAGGATGTTAGCATCCATTCTGAAGGGTTCACTTCTTTTACACCACCAAAACCTGAGACAATTGCATATCGGTGGGCTGGACTTGGCGTTCCAACAAAATCAATGGTATCAAGTTCAAAACGATAGGTGTTAAAATCTGCGATAGGGTTATTGGTTGATGCTCTTACCGTCACACTGTCATCTGGTACTACTGCAAATTTATGTGGAATTACAGGAATAATTCCATCAATGTCTAAGAAGAGAGTTTTTGTAATTTGATTGTTGTTAATCTCATCGTAAACCTCTTCAATCACCGAAGGCAAATCAACAGAGATGTTAAAAGTATTTAATCCTAAACTAATATTTGGTTGTAAAGGAACTCTAAATATAAATTCTTTCGTGTAATCTAACCTTGGAAGATTAAAATGGTAGATAGAATCAATTTCACTGCCAGGGAAATCACGAATAATTTCTAGTGAAAAAGTATCAGTAACAGAACGACCTAAGTTTTTCAAATCAATATGAACCTCAATACTATCAACCGTTAAGTCAGGGTTTTCTGGAGTGAACCAAACATTCTCGGCGAGCAACTCAATTTCAGGTTTCGTATGCCAATTTAAGCGTAACATTGGATCGCCATGAAAAAGCATTTGTGTGCAAGTAGTTTCTAAATAGAGATTATCAACATTTGAAGGAGTTTCAATACTCTCAATATTCTTTTTCATACTCTCCCCTACCGTCTTACCATAACTGTATTTCGTGAATTGCTGATATAAACGATTCGAATATTGATTGAGATAGATATCATAACCAACATTCACAGATGCAATATAGCCGATAGCACCATACAAAGGTTCTTGTACGAAAATTTCAGAATAAGAATTAGAATATTGGTAAATATTTCCATTGTAACATGCGTTCACCAACATAATAGGGTATCTTCCTAAATTATTCCAACTTCCAGGTTCATCTAAGTTGATTTCAAATCCACTATTATTTCCAGATGCGTGACCAAAATAAGTCATTAAACTTACCCCTTCTGAAATACGTTCTGTAATGTCAGTAAGAATGGTCGGATCTAGTGGGTTACTATTTGTTTTGTAAACGCTATTTACATTTGCTCCAAATAAACTGTCAGAGATAACGTCTCTCATTGTGTTCATGTAAAATTGAAATTGACTTTGTTGAGAAGTAGTCGAACCTCCAACAAAATGCAATATTTGTTTTTGCCAATCTTTGAATGGTGTATTGTAAACACTTGTTGAGTCTTGGGCGACATCAAATAACAATACTTTGTCAAGATAATCTCTCAATTCTGTATTGGTTCTTGCTGAAATTCGTCCCGTTGGAATAAGTGGAGACCATTTAGAACTGCCTTCAAGATTTGCAGTGATACAAATATCAGAAGGTGGTTCACCGAAAGCTGGAATTAATGATTCTGCAAAATAAGTTGGATTATTTCTTGTTCCTACGAGGTTTCCGACAGTTGCTTTTTTAATCCCTTTTCCAACCAAGAATAGGCCAACTGGTTTTTCTGTAGAATTATTGTACATAAAATGAGCAAAACGGCGAATTCCATTGATGTGACTATTTACTCCTCCTCCAAATTGCTGATAGAGCTCTAAAACATTCCCTTCAATTACATTATAATTCCCACCTGCCATCGATTGACGATAGGCAATGTATTCGTCTGATACCGTTTTTAATTTTGGATGCGTAATCATTAACAATGCATTCTCTTTATTAGCAATTGCCCCGAAATTTGTAAATGTTCCTGTTCCGTTTACTGGAGTTAAAGTGGTGACGTTTGCAATAGTTGCACTGTCTTGATAAACGACGTGTTGTTCTGCACCGTTTGTAGAATTTGAAATCAAGGTTGTGTACATTGAACCATTCGGAGAAACTTTTACTTTCTTCGGAGTATCACCAAGGACAAAAACAATTGGGTTATTGTAGGAAATATTAGAAATGTCTAGTCGTATTTTAGATTCTGTCAAAGAATTTACGACATTAAATTCAACTTTATTCTCACCGTTGAACTGTGGAATTCTAGGATATTTGAATGACCAATGAGAAATAGATTGGTAATCTGTTACTGCCCCCTGGTCTCCAATAATTTTTGCCTTTAAGTTAGAACTTCCCGTTGCAGGAAGAATTGAAACTGGAAATTGTTTTGTGAGGTTTACTCCTGTATATCCTATCCAAATGGAATCTGCTAGTGAGTAATTTGTGGCTCCGATAGTCCATTGACAGTGATGGTTGCCAAGGTTTGTATAAGTTGCATTGGAGGAACCTACTGTCATCGCTCTAAAAGTAACATCAGGTGCATTACTACCTTGAAAAGGATATAGAATGGAAGTATTTCCTAAGTTCCAATTATAACCGTTTACACCGTTTACTTTATTAGAAGACCAGCCTTCGCCAATGGTATAAAAAGAACTCGAACCTTGCGATAACCTTTTTCCTTCTTGATATTGATTTCGATATGCATACCATTTTGTATACAAAATATATTCAGCAGGTGTGAAACTCGCAAAATTCGAATTATCCTCCTCAATAAAACGTAGGTTATTGGTAGAATTATTCCATGTGAAAAAATATTCTATAGTATCATTTGCAATACTATAACGAGGATTACCAATTCCATTGGGTGACTCATAAATGGAAGAATCTAGCCAGCCATCGTTTCTTTCTGTATAAAAAAGGATGTAATCTCCAGCATCAAAAGAATTATCCCCACCATCGTTAATATATAAAGGAATCTCCTTTTCTTTCCCAAATAGTTGAATGTTGTCACTGGAGAATGAACTCACCGGGATTCCTGAATTGATTAAAGTAGAATAATCAATCATATAAATTCCAGATTCTATACCTGTTTGGTCATTAAAAGAGGTAGGAATAGTATTTCCTGGGACAACTTTAAAAGAATAATAAGATTGGTTGTATTGAATCCATTCGTTTCCGTAGGTTTGAGAATGGGAAAAAGATGTCCAAAACAAAATGGACGTTAGAAAGAGATATGTAATCCTTTTACTCACTCGGAACCATGTTTTTAGGTTTGTTTAATTTTATCCGTAAAGAAATGACATGTGAATACAATGCAACAGAAGCATCACCAATGTCTGTAAATGCATAATCTAAATAAAAGTTTTTAAAATTTAATCCTATTCCGATATTCGGTTGAATATTTAGTGATTTACTGTCATCAAAATCTTGAACGTATTGAATGTTTGAAATTCCACCGCGAATTGAAACGAAGTTTTTGAATCCTACTTGAACCCCCATGTGTGGGTCTAAAGAAAAAACATTGGATCTCAACAATGTATTTCTTCTTCCGTCAGTAGTTAAGTCTAAATCAATTTCAGCAGAAGTGTAAAATCCTTTTTTACCGAGGTCAAACTTTTTGTATGCAGCAAAAATAAGTCGAGGCAATGTCAACTCTAATCCATTCTCAGGAAGAGCATTACCAGTAGCAAGAAAAACTTCTTTCGTTTCTTGGTCTAACGTAAAAATCCACGCATTAAAAGTCGAAGTTAAATCACGCGCAACTAGTCCGAATTGGAATTTATTCTTCGTTTTGTATTGAAGCCCAGCGTCTAAACCAAACCCCCAAGATTTTGCAAAATCACCCACTTTTCGATAAATAACTTTAAAAGTTCCGCCCATTGTCAGTCCTTCAATCTTCGTTTTCCGAGCATAAGAAAGCATAAAAGCATAATCTGCTGCAGTAAAAGTGGTAATACGATCGTAGTCTATGTTTCCGTTATTGTCAATTAGCTGTGTTGTATTCGGGATGTCATCTACAGCAAATCGAATAAAAGTAAAAGCAAGAGAACTGTTTTCATCGATAGAATGAGCAAGTCCGAGATAATCATATTTAGCAATACCCGCAAAGTATTCTGAATGCATAAGTGAGACTTCTAACCATTTGTCAACTTGTACTAATCCAGCAGGATTCCAATAGGCTGAAGTTACGTTGTCTGTTTGAGCAACGACAGAGTTTCCCAAACCTAAAGCATCTGCTCCTACGCCAATTTGAAGAAATTCATTGGAGTATTTCGGAGCTACAGTTGATGTAGGATCGGTTGTTTGAGCAAAAGAACACACTGTTGAAATCAACAAAAAGGATAAAGTAGTCACCCAGTTATTTTTCATAGAAAATAGATTTTTATATTCCATTAACAGTTTAATTATTAAAAAATTGTGTTCTTTGCAGTTAATTCTTTTCTTTATAAAGACGTAAAGATAAAAGATAAAGTTGATTTTAGAAGAAAATAATTTTAAGCATGTTTAATTTAGCGAATATTGTAACGGCCTTAAATCTTTCTTCAGGGATACTGTCAATTCTTTTTGCTGTGTTGGGATATCTCGACTTTGCTGTGTTTGCAATTTTTGCGGGAGCTATTTTCGACTTTTTAGATGGTTTTATTGCTCGAGCAATGAACACGATGGGAGAATTAGGGAAGCAACTTGATTCTTTAGCTGATATGGTAACCTTCGGTGTTGCACCTGGGGTATTGATGATGGTTGTTTTGACAATTGATTTAGAATCTTTTACTTCTTTTACTGTAGAAGGAGTTCGTTCAGGTTTTTTTCATTGGTTTGATGCTTTTCTTCAAGGGGAGCTTAATTTTTTGCCATTTTTAGCGTTAATCATCCCTTTCTTTTCTTTATTTCGTTTAGCGAAATTTAATTTAGACACCCGCCCAACAACTTCTTTTATTGGTCTTCCTACACCAGCGAACACATTATTCTTTACAACATTTCCTTTGGTGATTGTTTTTCGAGGAGAAGATGTGAATTCTTTCTTTTTTAACCCTCTCTTAATTGTTACGTTACTTGTCGTTCTTAGTCTGATGATGGTGTCTGAAATCCCTTTGTTTTCATTAAAGGTCAAACACTTTAAAATTAAAGGAAATGAGATTCGGTTTATATTTTTGTTAATAAGTTTGATATTTATTCTTGTTTTCAATGTGTGGGCAATCGCATTAATTGTACTTTTGTATCTAGTTTTATCAATAGTAGAAAATACTTTTTTTAATAAGAATTAAAATGAAATTTAAAGCAGAAATCGACGTAATGCCACTGGATGCATTACTTGACCCTCAAGGAAAAGCTGTAACAAGCAGCATGAAAAACATTGGTTTGAAAGCTATTACTGGCGTACGTGTCGGTAGACATGTTCGTTTATTTGTTGATGCTTCAAATGAAGTGGAAGCAAATCAAATGGTTGAAAATGCTTGCAAAAAGTTGTTGGCCAATCAAATTATGGAGAGCTACGTCTTTTCTATTGAAGAGGTCGCTTAAATTCTTTTGTAACTTTTTTTGTTTTTTAATACACTAATAGAATAGCGCATACGTTTATGTGGGTATATTAGTATGTAAAATATTTGTACAGCATTGTTGATTGAATAATTTTCGATACATTCATCGTGTAAAAACAATTAAACTTTTTTTATTATGGAAGAATTTAAGGACGAACAGAAGAAAGGTAACGGTGCTTACGTGGCTATTATCATTTTATTGCTACTAGGTTTAGCGGCAATGGCTTATTTTTGGTCTTCTAAGAATAAAGAACTAAACTCCTGTATTATTGAAAACAATGCTTTGGATTCTGATATGAAAGGAATGAATGAAATGATGTCGAGTTATTTGGGCACGATGACCAATGATATGAAGACTGATTTTACGACCATGTTGGAAACTTATGATGCATTAATTGAGGAAGATCAATCGAAATCCGATTCTTTAATGGCGCAGAAGGATAAAATCATGGATCTTCAAGAGCAGGTTGAAAAGGGCAAGATGAATGCTTATCAATTGTTCAAGGCTCGAAAAGAAATGGAAGGGATGCGTAGAATAATGCGAGGTTATATCGTGGAAATTGATTCACTCAAAACATTAAACTTAAACCTTTCGAATAATCTGGAAACAACAAAATCTGAATTATCTCAAACTTCTGAAGAAAGAGATCGTTATAAAGACGATGCAGCGCAAAATGCAGCACAAGTGAAGAAAGGTTCTAAATTGAATGCGTACAATTTTAGTTCGGAAGGATTGAAGATGAAGATGAACAGTACGATGGGGACAACCTCTAGAGCAAGGAATACGGAGCAAATTAAAGTTGCTTTTACACTTTCGGAGAATCCAATCGCGAGCCCAGGTAAAAAGATGGTTTATCTTCAAATTACTGACCCTGAAGGGAAAATTCTTCAATCTAGTTCTGGAAATGTGATTGATACGGAGAATGGACAAGTTGCATTCTCAGATTATAAAGCAATTGATTATCAAAATCAACGTGTTGACATGGCTATTTATTACAAGTTGAATGGACAATCGGCATCTAAAGGGAATTATAAAGTTAAGGTGTTTTGTCAAGGTCAATTGGTCGGAACCGATAGTTTTACATTAAAATAACAAAGAATGGTTAATATTTTTATCGCGAATTTAGATTGGAGTATAACTTCTGAAGATTTACAGTCTACTTTTTCAACCTTTGGAAAAGTTACTTACGCTCATGTAGTTTATGAGAAAGATACAAAACGATCCAAAGGTTTTGGATATGTTGAGATGGACACACCTGAAGAAGCAATCAATGCAATCAACGCATTAAACGGCATGGAAATCAATGGGCGTAAATTGGATGTTAAGATTGCATCATCAAAGAAAATAGAAAGAAAAAATAACTTCACTTCACTTCAAAAACACAATGTCAAGCGTAATAAATCAAGGCCATGTAGATGTGTCCATTAACGAAAAAGGAATTGCAACAGTAGAATTCGGTCACCCTTTAAGCAATTCATTGCCGGGTAAAATTCTCGAGAAACTTGCTAATACAATTACTGAACTAGGAATGAATGACGAAGTAAAAGTGGTTCTTTTGAAGTCTGCAGGAGAAAGAGCTTTCTGTGCAGGTGCTAGTTTTGATGAGTTAATTTCAATCAATGATTTTGAAACCGGGAAGAAATTCTTTTCTGGATTTGCAAATGTGATAAATGCTTGTCGAAAAAGTTCGAAACTTATTATCGGCAGAGTGCAAGGAAAGGCAGTTGGCGGTGGTGTTGGAGTAGCGTCTGCAGTTGATTATTGCTTTGCAACAAAGCAAGCATCAGTTAAACTCTCAGAACTTGCAGTTGGAATAGGCCCTTTTGTTGTTGGACCAGCGGTTGAGCGTAAGATAGGTGTTTCTGCAATGAGTCAGTTAGCAATTAATGCAACAGAATGGCGAACAGCCTCTTGGGCAAAAGAACAAGGCTTGTATGCCGAAGTTTTTGAAACTGTCGATGAAATGGATGCAAAAATTGAAGAATTGTGCACTACGCTTTCAAAATCAAATCCAGAAGCAATGATTTTATTAAAAAATGTCTTCTGGGAAGGAACTGACCACTGGGATGAATTATTAATGGATCGAGCAGAGTTAAGTGGGCAATTAGTCCTTTCTGAATTCACGGCGAATGCAATTAACAAGTTTAAAAAGAAATAAAAAGACCTTATTTCGTCATGTCCCCCCTTGATTTCAAAAAGAATCTTGGAGAAATGTTTCTTTTTATTGAAAATATTTTCAAATAAGGTTTGTTAATAAACCTAGAAGTCATATCTTTGCAGCCCCAATTTAGGGGAAATTGTCTTATTTAATTAAAATAAAAATTGTGGATACATTAAGTTACAAAACCGTTTCCGCCAACAAAGAAACTGCTGAAAAGAAGTGGATTGTGGTGGATGCTGAAGGCCAAACTTTAGGTCGTTTAGCGAGCAAGGTGGCGAAATTAATTCGTGGGAAACACAAAGCGAATTACACACCTCATGCAGACTGCGGAGACAACGTTATTGTCTTGAATGCAGAAAAAGTATCTTTTTCAGGTACTAAATTAGTGAACAAGTCTTACGTTCGTCACACGGGTTACCCAGGTGGTCAACGTCAAGCTACAGCTGAACAAATGTTGGCAAAAACGCCAGGACGTTTGGTTGAGAAAGCTGTTAAAGGAATGCTTCCTAAAAACACACTTGGTCGCCAATTATTTAGAAACCTAAAAGTATTTGTTGGACCAGAGCATAATTTACAAGCTCAAAAACCAGAAGTACTAAATTTAGATACATTTAAATAAATTATGGAAGTAATAAACACACTCGGAAGAAGAAAAACAGCAGTTGCTCGTGTCTATATGACAGAGGGTAAAGGTAGTTTTACAATTAATAAAAGAGATTACAAAGAATTTTTCCCAACGGGAGTTCTTCAATCAAAGATTCACCAACCATTTGAATTAACAGATACTGTAGGTAAATATGACATCACAGTTAATGTTTCAGGTGGAGGCATCAATGGTCAAGTTGAAGCAATTCGTTTAGGTATCTCTAGAGCTTTGGTTAAGATTAGCGAAGAAAATAAGCCTTTATTGAAAGAAGAAGGTTTAATGACTCGTGATCCAAGAATGGTTGAACGTAAGAAACCAGGTCAACCAAAAGCACGTAAGAAATTCCAATTCTCGAAACGTTAGAAAATATTTTGCAAGTTGTTTAGTATCCAAGTTCTTGAGTATCGCAGAAATGTCCCTCTTGAAACTGACTACTAAAGGAACGTGAACAATTAAATTAAAAAAAATGTCAAAATTAAAATTTGAAGATTTATTAAATGCAGGTGTACATTTTGGACACTTGAAAAGAAAATGGAACCCGGCAATGGCGCCGTATATCTTTGAGGAAAAAAAAGGTATCCACATTATCGATTTAAATAAGACAATTGCTCATTTAGATACTGCGAGCGCTGCTTTAAAGCAAATTGCGAAATCGGGGAAAAAAATTCTTTTCGTTGCAACAAAGAAACAAGCTAAAGATATTATTTCAGAAAGAGTAAAAGAAATTAATATGCCTTATGTTACTGAACGTTGGTCAGGTGGTATGTTAACTAACTTTGCTACAACGCGTAAATCAATCCGTAAAATGTCTGCTATTGATAAAATGCAAACAGACGGAACTTGGAAAACATTAAATAAAAGAGAGCGTTTGTTCAAAACACGTCAGCGTGAGAAATTACAAAAAAATTTCGGTTCTATTGCTGATATGACTCGTCAACCAGCTGCAATTTTCATTGTTGATATCATCAAGGAACACATTGCATTGAAAGAAGCGAAGCGTTTGAATATTCCTGTATTTGCAATGGTAGATACGAATTCAAATCCTAAATTAGTTGATTTCCCAATCCCAGCAAATGATGATGCTACTAAATCTATTACTTTAATTCTTGACACTGTTTGTGCTGCTGTTAAAGATGGTTTAGAAGAGCGTAAGAATGCGAAAGATGCTGCTGCGAAAGATGCAAAAGCAAAAAAAGAGGCTAAAGCTGCCGCTAAAACAGAAACAAAGCCTGTTGAAGCTAAAAAAGAAGAAGCTCCTGTAGAAACTGTTACTGAAGCTCCAAAAGCGGAAGAAAATAAAACAGAAGAAACAAAATAATTTACAAATATTTAAAATTTAAAAGCCATGGCAATTACAGCTGCAGAGGTAAATAAATTAAGAAAGCACACTGGTGCTGGTATGATGGATTGTAAAAAAGCACTTGTTGAAACAGACGGTGATTTTGAAGCTGCTATCGACGTACTTCGTAAAAAAGGACAAAAAGTTGCTGCTAAAAGAGGTGACAATGAAGCGAAAGAAGGTTTAGTTTTAGCACAAGTTACTGGAGATGGAAAAACAGGTGTTGTTCTTTCTTTGAACTGTGAAACTGATTTCGTTGCAAAAAATAGTGACTATATGGACTTCGTACAATCTTTGGTTGATATTGCTATCAACAAAAGACCTTCTTCTAAAGAAGAAATGATGAACGAGGCGTATGATGAGAGATTGACTGTTGCTGAGAAAATCATTGAACAAGTTGGTGTTGTTGGTGAAAAATTAGATTTATCAAATGTTGAAATTATTTCAGCGGATAAAATTGTCGCTTACAATCATCCAGGAAATCAGTTAGCGACTCTAGTTGCGTTAAATAAAGATTCTGAAGCTGCTGTTGAAGCAGGGAAATTAGTTGCGATGCAAGTTGCAGCAATGAATCCTTTAGCTCTAGATAAAAACGGTATCGACGCAGATACAATTGCTCGTGAATTAGAGGTTGGTAAAGATTTAGCAATTCAAGAAGGGAAACCTGCTGAAATGGCTGAGAAAATCGCTCAAGGTCGTTTGAATAAATTCTTTAAAGAAAATACTTTATTGAGTCAAATGAACGTGAGAGACAATAAACAATCTATCGAACAAATGTTGAAAGCTGCTGAAGACGGTTTAACAGTTGTTGATTTTAAAAGAGTTGCTTTGTCTTAAGACAAAAAACCATATTTTAAAACCATCCATCTTTTTAAGGTGGATGGTTTTTTTTTGAATTCATTTTAAAAGTTTTCATTTTCATTCTTTGAATTCTGTATATTTGTGCAACAGAAAATTTCAAGATGAAATACAAAAGAATTTTACTAAAGTTAAGCGGTGAATCTCTCATGGGAGATAAAGCATTTGGAATCGACAATAATCGACTCAGCTTATACGCTCAACAAATCAAAAAAATCCATGAGAATGGTGTTGAAATTGCTATTGTAATCGGTGGAGGAAACATATTCCGAGGAGTTCAAGCTGAAGAAGGCGGAATGGATCGCTCACACGGTGACTACATGGGGATGTTAGCTACAATGATTAATTCGATGGCACTTCAAGCGGCTTTAGAATCTGCTGGAGTTGAAACAAGACTACAATCAGCCATTGAGATGAAAGCAATTTGCGAACCTTTTATCAAAAGAAAAGCACTTCGCCATCTTGAGAAAGGTAGAGTTGTGATTTTTGGCGCAGGAACAGGAAACCCTTTCTTCACAACAGACTCGGCTGCCTCATTAAGAGCAATAGAATTAAATGCTGATGTTATCTTGAAAGGAACACGTGTCGATGGCATTTATTCGGCAGATCCTGAAAAAGATCCGAATGCAACAAAGTATGATGTAATTTCTTTCGACGATGTTTATAAAAAGGACTTATCAATTATGGATATGACTGCTTTTACACTGTGTAAAGAGAACAATCTACCCATCATCGTTTTTGATATGGATACACCAGGTAATTTACAAAAAGTTTTGAATGGCGAACAAGTAGGAACAATCGTTCGCAATTAATTAGAAAAGATATGACGGAAGAATTGAATATGGTTTACGATGAAGTAAAAGCTGCCAATAATAAAACGGTTGAACATTATGAAACTGCACTAATGAAAATCAGAGCAGGTAAAGCGAATCCTTCGATGTTACAATCTGTAATGGTCGATTATTATGGGTCACCTACGCCACTTTCTCAAGTAGCTAATGTAAACACAATGGATGCCCGAACGATTACAGTTCAACCATGGGAAAAATCGATGTTGGATGAAATTATGAGAGGAATTATTAATGCCAACCTCGGTTTCGCACCTCAAAGCAATGGTGAAGGTGTTCTAATTTCTGTACCACCGTTGACTGAAGAACGTAGACGTGACTTAGTGAAACAAGCGAAGGGAGAGATGGAGAACGCAAAAATTGGTTTTAGAAACAATCGAAAAGATGCGCTCGACATGCTGAAATCACTCAAAGAAGATGGTCTCTCTGAAGATATGATGAAAGATGGTGAAAATTATATTCAGGAAGTAACCAATACTTACACAAAAAAAGTAGAGGAGATTCTTGTGACGAAGGAAAGAGACATAATGACAATTTAATAGATTGTCTAAGTAATTAGAAGCACTTTACTTTTCGTGAAGTGCTTTTTTTATGTAACAAAGTTGGTATAACTAAAAAAAGAACTTACACACTATAAGAGATACTGTCTCTAAAAACAGCTCTACCCTTTCTCAAAACCAACATTAAACGTACCATCCAAAATAAATTTTCCTTCCATTTTGGATTGATCACTCGGATTAGTGAGTCCTTTTATTGTTTTTGATTTTCCTTTCTCTATAATATCCTTCAATTGATTATCCGTTATTTTTTTCCCCATTAAAATAAATGGAATTTTGAAACCACAAGTTTTGTATTCAGAACATCCAACCGCCGTTTTTCCTTTCATCAATTTTGCTATTTTGCATTTCGGACATTCAATTTCTTCAAATGAGAATGTTACTTTTTCTCTTTTTTTTCGTATTTTTTTAACTTCGATTGGCTTTTCATTAAAGAACTGGACATTAATTGGTGTGTTAAAAATCACCTCATCAGTTAATCCACGAACCATTGTAGTCAATTCTTGCTTAAAAACTTCTAATTTATACTCTCCTTTCTCAATCAAACGTAATTTCCTCTCCCAATCTCCTGTTAACTCCGCACTTTTTAACACCTCACTTTGTATCGTATCAATCAATGCTATACCAGTCGGGGTTGCTACTAGATTTTTTCTTTTCTTTTCAATATATTTTCTACGAAAAAGTGTTTCAATGATATTGGCACGTGTTGAAGGTCGTCCGATACCATTGTCCTTCATCATTTCTCTCATCTCCTCGTCTTCCACATCTCTACCAGCAGTTTCCATTCCTCTCAAAAGTGTAGCTTCCGTATAATATTTGGGTGGAGAAGTTTTTCCTTTATGAATAATCGGTTCATGCGGCCCTTTCTCTCCTTTTTCAAAATGAGGCATAATAGACTCATCGTCTTTTGACTTCGTTTCTTTTTTTTCAGAAGAATATAATTCTCGCCAACCCAATTTCAGGATTTGTTTTCCCGTTGCTTTAAACTCTAGCTTATCGACCTTTCCTAAAACGGTTGTATTTGAAACAATGCACGGTGGATAGAAAACAGCAATGAAACGTTTCGCTATCAGGTCATAAATCTTTTGTTCATTCTGAGAAACTCCAGAAACAGGTACTCCTGTAGGAATAATTGCGTGGTGATCGGTAACTTTCTTATCATTAAACACCGTTTTATTCTTTGGAATTGGTGCTGCTAATAATTTCTCTGTAAAACGAGAATAATATTTCATCCCACGGAGAATATTTGGGATTTTAGGGTGTAAATCATCCGTTAAGTATGTCGTATCAACTCTTGGATAAGTGGTTAATTTTTTCTCATACAACCCTTGAATCAACTTCAACGTATCGTCAGCGGAGAATCCAAACTTTTTATTGGCATCCACTTGCAATGAGGTTAAATCATACAATCTTGGATTTCCTTCCTTGCCCTCTTTTTGTTCAAAAGAAGTAATTTCAAATTCTTTATCTTTCAAATAAGCCAAACCTTGATTCGCTTTATCTTGTGTTTTTAATCGATCAATTTGACAAGAAAACTCCTGACTTTTATATTTAGTTTTCAATTCCCAATATTCATACACAACAAAAGCATCAATTTCTTTTTGCCGTTGAACAATCATGGCTAAAGTAGGAGTTTGCACTCTACCAATTGATAAAGTAGCCTTTCCTTGACCGAACTTTTTGGTAAACAAACGTGTTCCATTTATCCCCAACATCCAATCGCCAATTGCTCGAGCACTTCCTGCTGCATAAAGATTATCATACTTACTAGCATCCTGAAGATTCTCAAACCCTTCTTTAATAGCCTCTTCGGTCAAGGAGGAAATCCACAATCTTTTTACAGGAACTTTACATTTTGCTTTAAGTAAAACCCATCGTTGAATCAATTCCCCTTCTTGCCCAGCATCCCCGCAATTAATAACTTCATCGCAATTTTGAACCAGTCGAGCAATGGTATTAAATTGTCGTTCAACCCCTTGATTTGAAATAAGTTTAATCCCAAAATTAGAGGGGACAATTGGCAAATCTTCTAATTTCCAATATTTCCAATTCTCATTGTAATCGTGCGGCTCTTTGAGTGTACACAAATGCCCAAAAGTCCATGTAATTTGGTAACCATTCCCTTCATAATAACCATCGTGACGTTGCTTCGCTCCGAGAATTTCGGCAATATCTTTGGCTACACTTGGTTTTTCGGCAATACAAACTGTCATAGAATTGAATCTTATTTCTTGGTGTATTTTACAACGGAAAAACTAGCTTCATTACGTTCATCTTTTTCTTTGGTCAGAATGGTTTCGACAGACCAGCTTTTAAGATCAAAATCAACGAAGAATGTATCTGCATTATAACTTTTATTCACATGAGTGATGATCATTTCCTTTATGATATTCTGCTCTATTGCTTGTCTATAGATTTCGCCACCACCAATAATAAACATTGTTCTTTCTTCATTCTCTGGAAATAAACTCAAACATTCCTCTAGAGAATGAACGACTTTACATCCTTCCGCTTTGAAAGAAGTATTTCTGGTTAAAACAATATTCTCTCGATTTGGCAAAGGTCTATACTTCTCGGGTATAGATTCAAAATTCTTTCTCCCCATCACAACAATATGCCCTGACGTGGTTTCCTTAAAGAACTTCATGTCCGCAGGAAGATGCCACATCAGATCATTGTCTTTTCCTATACCACGATTTATGTCCATGGCAACAATTAACGAGATTTTCATAATCTTCTTATAATTAAACAGCTACAACACCTTTAATGTGAGGATGCGGATTGTAATTTAACAGTTCAAAGTCCTCAAATTTGAAGGAGAATATGTCCTTAACATTTGGATTAATTTTCATTGTTGGCAAAGCTCTTGTCTCACGAGAAAGTTGTAATTCTACTTGTTCCATGTGATTTGAGTAAATATGCGCATCTCCAAAAGTGTGCACAAAATCACCCAACTCTAGGTCGCAAACTTGAGCAATCATCATAGTTAATAAAGCATACGAAGCAATGTTAAAAGGTACACCTAAGAATGTGTCTGCGGAGCGTTGGTACAATTGACAACTCAACTTATTGTCTGCAACATAAAATTGAAACATTGTGTGACAAGGCGGTAATGCCATATCCTCAACATCTGCAACATTCCAAGCAGAAACCAAATGTCTTCTTGAATCCGGATTATTTTTAATCGACTCAATTAAATTTGTTATCTGATCAATTGTCCCTCCTTTACCATCAGGCCAATGTCTCCATTGATGACCATAAACAGGGCCTAAATCTCCATTTTCATCTGCCCATTCATCCCATATTTTCACTTTATTATCTTGCAAATATTTTACGTTGGTATCTCCATTTAAAAACCACAACAATTCTATAATAATCGAACGAAGGTGTATTTTTTTGTTGTTACCATCGGGAACCCTTCGTTTAAATCAAAACGCATTTGATAACCAAAAACAGACTTCGTCCCTGTCCCCGTTCGATCTCCTTTTTGAGATCCTTTATCAATAATATGTTTAAGCAAATCTTGGTATTGTTTCATCTAAAAATAGGTTTTTTTGTTGCAACTTCGAATTTACACCAATTCATTGTAATATAAAAGCGAATGTTCGTAATTGCTTGAATTGTTGAAAACTTCAGATGATTATAAGAACCAAGAACGTTTATTTAATGAAAAAACACGTGTGAATTTTATTCTTCGAGCAAGTACTCTATGTTCTTTTTTTCGTAACTTAGCATCATGAATAAAGTATTTACATCAGTTCGAATGAGTAAAGTTTCTTTTATCATTTTACTTCTACCACTCATCTTCTCTGTACAGAAAGAATTGACATTGAAACGTAAATATTTGGGAAAGTACAAAGGAGAAATTTCTTCATACAATATTGATACAGGAGAAAAAATAATGAAAGTAAGTTCTACTGCAATCTACATTGAAATAGGGAGAAATGAAATTTGGATTACCATAGGCAACAACAAAAATCATGGCACTTACGAAGTAATGTTTAAAGCTCAATCCTATTATCTATTGGACTGTAAAATGGAAAATCAATTGGCAACAGAAAGAATTATGGTTTATAAACGAGGACGGAAGATATCTCGTGACGGATTATTCCCTCAACCACTAAGCAACTTAAAAAAGTACAAATAATCCTCATCAGAAATTAAATGCAAATAGAAACTCCTATACTAGAAGAAGTAAACTCAATCCATAAATTTATCGTAAACGAAAGTACAACTCTCCTCGAAAACCTTGGTTTAAGTGGCGAATCACTAATTATAGCACGTTCAGCATCTATACTAATCATTACTGTTCTATTTAGTATGTTCGTTTGGTGGTTATCACGAAAAATAATGATAACAACTTTGCATCAATTCATTATTCGATCCAAAACAAAATGGGATGATTACCTTGTTGAAAAACGATTTTTTGCAGCAGTTGCACATATCGCCCCTCTTTTCTTTATGGATTTTTTTGTGAAGATTATTTTCTTCGATTACCCCATCATTTTAAAATTCCTACTTCAAGCTATAAATGTCTTATTTGTAGCAATCCTTTTAGTGGCGATTCTCCGTTTTCTCTCAGCATTTGAAAAGATATTATCAGAGAAACCGAAACTAAAAGACAAACCCATTCAATCTTATTTTCAATTGATAAAAATCCTAGTCAGTGGGTTTATGATCATTCTTGGTCTTTCCATCTCAACAGGACAATCTCCTGTTTATTTCTTGACTTCACTAGGTGCTGCTACAGCCATCATCTTGTTGATATTTAAAGACACTATTCTTGGCTTTGTTGGCAGTATTCAACTGGCCGCAAATGACATGGTTCGAATTGGCGACTGGGTAACAATGGAAAAATATGGTGCAGATGGTGACGTGACAGAAATCACATTAAACACGGTTAAAGTTCAGAATTTTGACAAGACCATCACGACAATTCCAACCTATGCTTTCATTTCAGACTCTTTTAAAAACTGGAGGGGAATGGAACTGTCAGAAGGAAGGAGAATCAAACGCTCCATCAATATCGAAATGAGTTCAATCAAATTCTGTACCCCCGAAATGCTAAATGAATTACAAAAAATCACCTTAATTTCCGACTATATCGATGGAAAGGAGAAAGAAATTAATGATTATAATACCAAAAATAATCTCAATAAAGATGATTTCCTATTGAACGGTAGGCACCAAACGAATATTGGTTTGTATCGCCAATACATCTTAGCTTACCTTAGAAGCAACACAAATATCAATCCTGATATGACGACAATGGTTCGGCAACTTCCTCCTACAGCAATGGGAGTTCCTCTCGAAATTTATTGTTTCTCAAAACAAAAAGATTGGGTAATCTACGAAAGTATTATGTCTGACCTATTCGACCATTTATTTGCGGCAACTTCTTACTTTGATTTAGTTATATTTGAACAACCTTCAGGCAGGGATATTACAGAAACAATTAAAGGATTAAAACCTTAATTTAAATTCAACAACTGGAGGACAATCTCTATAACCTCCTCTTTCTTTTCAACATGAGACATGTGCCCACATTGCGATAATCGCTTGTAATTGAAACCTATTTCTGTAAAAAAAGAATCCATTTTATCCACCGATACAATTGCATCATCTTCACCCTGAATGATCATTATTTTGGTTGCATTTTCTCGAACAAATGAAATGTTATCCTCCCTTTTACTCATTGCAATAGAATAATCAGCAATCGTTTTAGCAGAGATGACTTTTGCCTCATTAATCAATGAAACAACCTCAACATGATATTTCTCCGGATTCAAAAACAAATGAGGAATTGCTTCATAAATAAAACTTGTCTTATTGTATTTCACAATTTCAGCAATCCTTTTACGATCAATTTTCTTCTGCGTACTATCTTCCCAGAAATTTGAATTTAAAAAAATAAGATTTTCACAACTTTCATCCATTTTCATCAATTCTACGCCAATATACCCACCCAAAGAATGTCCTATTAACGTATATTTATCGATACCAATAGCATCTAATTCTTGCTTGACAAGCTTTGCAATTCCAAGCATTGTTACTTCTCCGGAAATAGGAGCGATAGAATCCCCGTGTCCAGGTAAATCAAATGTTATACTTTTTGTGAATTTCGAAAACCCGAGAGAATCCCACATTGATTTTGACTCCAAAAAACCATGTAGAAAAACGACAGGGTATCCATTTCCGGACACCCTGTAACTCAATTTATATTCTTTCAAATCAGTCATTCATCCAATCTTCGATATCCTCAACTTCAATTGGAATGTCCCTCATTAAATTAAAAGGATCTCCTGTTTTTTGAACGATTAAATCATCTTCAATTCGAATTCCTAAATTTTCTTCGGGAATATAAATACCCGGTTCACAAGTAAATGCCATACCTTCTTCTATCGGCTCATTGTATAAACCTAAATCATGTGTGTCTAACCCTATAAAATGTGAAGTCCCATGCATGAAATATCTTTTATAAGCCGGCCAATTTGGATCTTGGTTTTTAATGTCCGTTTTGTCGATTAATTTCAATTTCAATAATTCTTCTTGCATCAAAAGACCAACTTCTTTGTGATATTCAGGAATCAGTGTTCCAGGTACTAATAATTTTTCAGCTTGTTTCTTGACGTTTAAAACAGAATTGTAAACTGCCTTTTGTCGGTCAGAGAAACGACCATTAACAGGAAGAGAACGAGTTAAATCTGAAGCATAATTTGCATATTCAGCTCCAACATCTAAAAGAATAACATCCCCATCTTTACATTCTTTATTGTTTTGAATGTAATGTAACACACAAGCAGATGCTCCTGAAGCAATAATTGGCGTATAAGCAAAACCTTGCGATTTATTACGCAAGAATTCATGCATAAATTCTGCCTCAATTTCATACTCCATCACACCTGGTTGAATGAACTTTAAAATTCGCTCCACCCCTAGTTTTGTAATATTACAAGCCTGCTGCATTAAATCAATTTCAATATCACTTTTCAGTGATCGAATACGGTGCATAATTGGCGCAGATTTCCGCATTTGATGAACAGGGAAGTCACGCTTTACCTTTTCAATGAAACGATCTTCGCGAGTCTGTACGATTGTATTTGCTCTTAAATGCTCATTTGTATTCAAATAAATTTCATCTACCTCAGCCATCATTTGTTTGAAAACGGTATCAAATTGATCCAACCAATAAACAGTCTTAATACCTGAAGTCTCAAAAGCTTGTTCTTTGTCCAACTTCTCTCCTTCCCAAACTGCAATGTGATCATTCGTTTCTTTCAAAAATAAAACTTCCCTATGCTCTTTATTGGTTGAGAATGGTGAAATCACTAGAATACTTTCTTCCTGATCAACTCCTGATAAATAAAAGATGTCCCTATGTTGTTTAAACGGCATTGTACTATCAGCACTAATAGGGAAAGTATCGTTCGAATTAAAAACAGCCAAAGAATGCGCATCCATTTGGGCAACAAAAGCCTTTCTATTATCAATAAAAAGTTTACTATTTATTTTCTCGTATTTCATATTGTATAAATCTTGAATGTGAAGTTACAAATTTTCCAATGTTTAATCTTTAAATCAAGAGAAAAAAAAGAAAAAAACACAACGTAAATAGAATACGTTGTTATGTTGGATATTTGTAATGTATAAACAAAAAAGATATGAGAAAAATAAACAAAATTATCGAAATCAAGAGCATCCAATTTGAATCAAATGAGCCAGAAGTTTTAGTGAAAGGAAACATTACACAAGGCACAATGAGATACTCAACAGATATAATAATTTCACAAACTCAATTAAATATAATTGTAAATCAGTTAAAAAAGAAAAATTCAGCTTTTAATTTTTCAGACACTTTAACAGTAGAAACCATGTTTAACAATGAAACGATGTACACTTCAGACCTATCGAACACCCTTGAGTCTTCTTTTTATTTGAACGAATTATTAGCACCTAAAACTTTTGTACAAATAAGAGCTTGAAAAAACTTACTCAAAAAGCCAACCATTTTAAGGTTTTTTACGTAATTTAGTAAAACAATTCTCTTTTTTGAGAAGCTTAAACAATTTTAAAATCTACTAGATTATGTATAAAAAGGCGTTATTTTCATTTATTGTATTAGGATTTATAGCAACATCATGTGACAAGCACGAAGTTATCCCTGCTCCTGAACCTAAAGTTGATTTATTTGCTTCATTTGAAGGGAATATAGGTGGGCAATTTGTTACATATACTGAAAATGTAGATGGATACTATGGCTTCTCACAATTGGTCGCTCAATCGACTGGAGGAAATGTAGATGCTCAATATCATTTCTCTATGGTATCACCAAGCTACACTCAATCCATTAAAATCGGATTAGGTAGTATCAGTTGGACGACAGCAACAGGAACAACAACTCCTGCTTTAAATTTATTCAATTCTTTCTTCTTAGCCAATGATTTACCTGCTTACAAAAACAGTGCACTCAATGGATTTGAAGTTCAATACAGAGATGCATTCAACGATACTTGGGTTTCAAAGGATACTTCTACATTCTTAATGGATGTGACATTTGACCCAACTTCAATTATTCAAGAATCGGATAAATCCGGTGATTATTCAAAATTCAAATGTGACTTTAATTGTACAGTATATCACACTTACTCAGTTGTTGATATCACTGTAGTTCCTCAGACTTCACCTCCTACGATGAGAGACTCTTTAGCTTCAATCCAAGTAGAGAATGCGATTTATAGAGGATGGTTTAAGCGTTAAAATTTAATTTTAACGTTGATGGGGCAAAGCCTAAAAATAGCAATCATTGGAGATTTTAACTTTAGTTATAACTCTCACCATGCAACAAATTTAGCCATTGACCATTCTGCTCATTTTTTAGACATCGAAATTAATTATTATTGGATAAAACTAAATGAAGTTGTTAAGTTTAAGCGACAGCAATACCAAGAATATGATGGCTACATCGTTGCTCCAGGTCCAATTTTAAATCCTTTTTTCCTTCACGGAATACTAAAAGAATTAATCAAAATTCAAACACCTGTTCTTGTGAATGGGGAACCTTTTTCAATTCTACTCGACGTGCTCATTAATATGTATCGACTGAGTTCTCAACAAGAGAAATTAATCTCTGATAATCTAGTAGAGGGGCAACATTTTGAGAAAATTAATATTTCTCCTCATTCTGAATCTTTCCGAATGCTTTATCAAAATTACTCAACAATAGAATTAACAAGCTCTAGATTTAGTATGTACCCTCAGTTAGTACATTCTTCGACAGAAGATGTTGCAGACATAGAAGCCTACAATCAATTTGAAGACGCTGAAATAATCAGTTTAAAGAGTCACCCGTTTTTTGTAGCGACAGGATTCAGTCCTCAAATATCAAGTACAAGAGAACTGCCTCATCCTTTATTTTACACCTTCTTTAAAGCGTGTCAAATCGAACTCGACAAGGTCGGTTAACCAAACAAAGGACCTTTTTCTTTTCTTTGATATTCTTCAAAGAATTCATCCACCAGATAATTCCCACTATCTGCAACATTAAAAGCTAAAACATCACAACGTTCATTCTCTGGATGACCATTATGCCCCCTTACCCACTCAAAGGAAATATCAAATTTAGGATGAAGTTTTAAATACCTTTTCCAAAGGTCTTCATTTTTCTTCCCTTTAAACCCTTTTTTCTGCCAATTAAATACCCAACCTTTTTCAATGGCATCAATCACATATTTAGAGTCAGAATAAATTTTTACTGGATATTTATTCGTTTTTAAAGTTTCTAAAGCCACAATCACAGCCATTAGTTCCATTCGATTATTCGTGGTCATTCTGTAACCTTGAGCAATTTCAATCTCTTTACCTTTAAAGCGCATCACTATTCCATACCCACCTCTTCCTGGATTCCCCTTGGCAGAACCATCGGTGAAAATCTCTACTAAATTTTGAACCATACACGAAGATATTAAAAATAACAGTAACACAGCGGAAACTTTTTTAAGCAAAATAGTTTCCGTTGTGTTATTTTGACTTATATTTGCAAAATGGAAGATAAAAAATTAGAAATTATTGAACGTGCAACCTCCGTCTACATGCGCAATGGAATAAAAAGCGTTACGATGGAAGACCTTGCACGAGAATTGGGAATTTCGAAGAAAACAATTTATAAATATTTCGAGGATAAAAATCATTTGGTTCGTTCCATTATTGCAAGTAAAATTTCATTTGAAAAAGAAATGTGTCAAAACTGTCGGGATTTATCCGACAATGCTATTGAGGAAATGATTGCAGTTAATAAATCTGTGGTGGAAAATATAGGACAAATTAATCCTTCTGTGTTTTATGATTTACAGAAATATCACATAGACGCCTGGAAAATAATCGATGACCATAAATGGAACTTTGTTTTAGATATGATGATTGAAAATATAAAAAGAGGAATTAATGAAGGTATTTATAGAACTGATTTGAATCATGAGATTATCGGACGTCAATATGTCGTTTCAACAGATATGATAATGAACCCTGATATTTTCCCATGGCCAACATTTAAAATTGACAGTTTATTTAGTGAAATCACGCGTTTTCAATTGAACGGAATGGCTAACGAAAAAGGTCGTTTAATATTAAATAAAGCTTTATGAAGAACATTATTATAATCGCCTTTGCTCTTTTCGCAGCGATAGCTCACGGACAAAAATTCTCATTAGAAGATGCTAAAGCTTATGCTTTGGAAAATAATTTAAGTGTTTCAGAAGCAAATAATGCTATCGAAATCGCAAGGCTAAAAATTATTGAAACAAGAGGAATGGGGTTACCTCAAATTAGCATTGATGGTTCATTTAACAACTTTATCAATCGTCCTGTTTCTGTGCTAGATGCAAAATTCTTTAACCCTAATGCCCCCGAGGGTTCTGTGGTTGCATTCCAGGCTGGTACAGAATATACTTCTACGGGAAAATTACAAGTAAATCAATTGATTTTCAATGGATCATACATCGTAGGTTTACAAGCTTCTAAATTTTTTGAAGAATTTCAGAAAGATGTAACTTTTAAATCGAAAGAAGATGTTATTTTCAAAGTAATTCAAGCCTATGAATTGGTTGCTGTTGTTAAACAAAACTTAGTTTTTGCTGACTCATTGGTCATTACGACAGAGAAACTCATCGAAAAACAGCAGAATTATTTAGAACTAGGTTTAATGACTCAGGAAGACATGGATCAGTTAAATTATTCTCTAATTAATGCAAAGTCTGTTAAAACCTCTGCTGAAATTAATCATTTAAATGCCCTAAACATGCTAAAATTGGCAATGGGTTATCCAATGAGTGATTCTATTTCAATATCCAATTCACTCGACGAATTACTTGAAAAAAAATCAATTTCGAATGGTGACATTCATAGCAACATTTCCTATTCAATTCTTGAGAAACAAGTTAAATTGACTTCTCTCGATGTTAAGAATAATAAGTTTGCTAATCTTCCTACTTTAAATGCATTTTTCCAACAGAGTTACAATGCTTTCCGCAATGAATTTAATTTTTTCGCCAATGAAAAATGGTATCAACAAACACTTTGGGGACTGCAATTGAACATACCCATTTTCTCAGGAATGTCGAGATATGCAAGAACTTCTCAAGCAAAAGTTCGACTCATGAACACTGAAAACCAGTTGACACAACTAGAACAAAGTTTGCAATTTCAGGAACTTCAACTAAAAAACAACTTAAGAGGAGCGCAAAGTAAATACGATTTACAGGAAGAAAATGTTGCTTTAGCTTATTCTATTTACAATAATGCCATTACGAAAGAAAAGATTGGAAAGGGAAATAGTATTCAAGTTACACAAAAACATAATCAGTTAATGATTGCTCAAGCACAATACATTGGTTCTATGATTGATTTATTCAACGCAAAATTAACCATCGAAAAATTATACAACAACATCTTGTCAAAACAATAATAAAATGAATTTAAAAACAATAATACTCATCGCTATTTCAAGTATTCTTTTGCTACCATCTTGCAAAGAGGAAGAGGAAAATAAAAAAGAAGTAACACAATTGGCTCCTCTTGTTCATTTGTCACCTGTTTTAAAGAAAACATTTATTCACAAAATTAGAGTTCAAGGGAATATTGAAACTGACCAAGATGTACTTTTAACCGCTGAAATGGGAGGTTTAGTTACTTCTATAAAAGTAAAGGAAGGTCAAACTGTACGAAAAGGACAAGTTATTGCAACCATCGATCGTGAGATACTAAATGCCAATGCGGAAGAAATTGAGCCTCAGCTCAGTTATGCTGAATACATGCTTTCAAAGCAGGAAGAATTATCAAAAAGAGGTGTTGGCTCAGAGTTTGAACTCAGAACGGCACAAAACCAGGTAAATTCATTAAAGGCGAAAAAGAAATCACTCAATTCTCAAAGAAGAAAAGCAACAATTACTGCTCCATTCTCTGGGATTATAGATGATGTGTTTGCTAAAAAAGGGCAAATGGCTGGTCCACAAACACCTATTGTTCGATTGGTAAATAATTCTACAGTAAATTTGATTGCTTCTTTATCCGAAAAACACATCACTCGTGTAAAAGTGGGCACAATGATGACTGTAACTTTCCCGAACTACTCGGACACAAGTGTCCAACTTTATGTAACAAGTATTGGCAATTACATCAATCCAACCAACCGGACTTTCTACGTACGTTCTACCATTAATAATAACACATTTCTTATCCCAAATATGTTGGCGGAAGTTGCAATCACCGATTATAAAGTAGAGAATGGTTTCGTTATCCCTTCTAAAAGTATTTTGAAAGATCAAGACAATAATGACTATGTTTTCGCAGCAAAGAAAGCTGGAGAAGAATATGTTGTTCAAAAAATAAATGTTACGGTTATTCAAAAATACGATGGCGAAACTTTGATTAAAAGTGAATTAAAAGAAGGTCAGCTTGTAGTAACTGAAGGAGCCCGAGGAATTTCGAACAAGGACAAAGTAAGAAGTAAATAATCGATTCAAAAAGAAAGCAATATGTCAAAAGAAAACAAAGGATTCGGTTTATCTACCCTTGCGGTCAACAATCGAAAAACAGTATTCCTCATTCTCATCATTATTTTCTTTGGAGGTTTATTTTCCTACCAATCGATGCCGAAAGAAAACTTTCCAGAAATACAAATTCCAGAGATTTATATTGGGATTGCAAAGCCGGGTTCTTCACCAAAATACATGGCCGAAAAAATTGCTAAGACGATTGAAAAAGAAGTCGGTGGAATTAAACTTGTAGACGAAATAAACTCCAATGCCGTTAATGGGTATGTTACTATTCGAGTGAAATTTGACTTTGAGATGACAGTCGACAAAGCTTTACAAAAAGTCAAAGATGCCGTCGATGATGCTCGTACAAAACCAGATTTTCCAGAACTACCGATTGAACCAAACATTTTCGAAATGGACCCTTCCAAAATGCCGATTATGAATATAAACTTGAGGGGGTCAAGTGCAGCAATTCTGAAAGATGTAGCAGAAGATTTAGAAGATTTGATTGAAGAATTACCTGAAATAAGTGAAGTTGACATTCGTGGTGTACAAGACCAAGAATTGACAATAGAAGTTGATCCAATTAAGGCACAATCCGTTAATGTTACCATCGAAGACATTCAAAATGCCGTTAGAGCGGAGCATCAAACCATTCCTGGTGGAGAATTACTTTCCGATGGAGTTCGAAAAACGATCCGTATTGAAGGTGAATTTAAAGATGCTGAAGAATTAGGACAACTGATTGTAAAGCAAGACGATTTTCTTCCTGTTCACTTATCTGATATTGCCTACGTATACTTTGGCAATGGCGATACAACTTCGTATGCAAGAGAATTTGGAGAACCTGTTGTTATGCTCGACGTTCGAAAACAAGCCGGTAAAAACTTACTGGATGCATCTGATAAAATTGAACAGATATTGATTGAGGCAAAACAAAACGGAACTATTCCGAAAAGCGTTATTATCTCAAAAACCAATGACCAATCAAACAATACGCGTGATATGGTTTCTAACTTAGTCAATTCCATTCTACTCGGAATTATGCTCGTTGTTCTCGTTCTATTGTTCTTCTTAGGATTGAGAAATGCCCTTTTTGTTGGAGTAGCCATTCCTTTATCTCTGTTTTTGTCCTTTTTAATTCTTGATGTAATGGGCGTAACAATGAACGTAATGGTTCTGTTCTCACTCGTTTTAGCATTAGGAATGCTCGTTGATAATGGTATCGTGATTGTAGAAAACATATACCGCCATATGGATGAGGGAAAGAAAGCAAAAGAGTCAGTAATTCTAGGCGTTGGAGAAGTTGCCATGCCCATAATTGCATCTACAGCCACAACATTAGCGGCATTTTTACCATTAGCATTGTGGCCTGGGATTATGGGAGAATTTATGAAATATTTACCCATCACTTTGATGATTGTTTTGGGCTCCTCTTTGTTTGTTGCCTTAGTCATAAATCCTGTCCTTGCTGTTGTATATATGAAAGTTGGGGACCCAGAATTAAAGTTTAAAAAAGTAATGATTAATGCAATCGTACTCATTGTTTTAGGAGTTATTTTTATTCTTTTTAAATCCTATGGAATTGGAAATGTATTTGTATTCTTAGGATTGATTGTTCTACTTAACTACTTTATACTTGCACCTGGAACTAAAAAATTCCAAAATGGATTCTTGCCAAGACTTGAGAATAAATACGGGGAGTTTCTATCTTATGCATTGAGCGGAAAAAAACCGGGAAAATTCTTTCTTGGAACTGTTATCCTATTGGTACTTTCGGTTGTTTTAATGAAATTCTTCCCACCGAAAGTTGATTTCTTCCCTGATAATCAACCGAAATATGTAAACGTATTTATCTCTCATCCGATTGGGACGGATATTAAGGTGACCAATGAAACTACACTCGAGGTTGAACAAAGATTGAATAATGTTTTGGCAGAATACATGGACGCAGATGACACTACCGGTATTCCAAAAGATGAACAATTGATACAATCTATTATCGCACAGGTTGGAGAAGGTACAAGTGACCCATCGCAAGGAGTAGCTATGGGAAACACACCACACAAAGGTCGGGTGACGATTAACTTTGCAGAATCTCAATTCAGACGTGGGATATTAACTTCTGATGTTTTGAAAAAAATTCAAGCCGACTTAAAGAATAAATTTACAGCTGAAATTGAAATATCTGCGACGAAAAACAAAGAAGGTCCGCCACAAGGTGCCCCTGTTAGTTTAAATATTACAGGAAGAGGTGATTACAAAGATTTAATAATCGAAGCCAATAAAATTAAAATATTTTTGGATCATAAAAATGTCAAAGGAATTGAGAAACTAAAATTAAATGTAGAATTAAATCGTCCTGAGATCCCAATTCATGTGGACCGTGATCAGATTCGGAAGTTGAACGCATCGACTTTTCAAGTTGGAATGGCAATCAGAAAAGCTCTTTTAGGTGAAGACATTTCTACCTACACATTGGATGAAGAATCTTACGACTTAGTCGTAAAATTTAACAAGAAAAATAGAGAAAGCTTAGATGCACTATTGGATCAGCGTTTGATTTTCAGAAACAATAAGGGGAAATTATTAAACATCCCTATTCGTTCTGTGATACATGCTCCCGAGGAAGTTTCTTCTTATACTGGTGTAGTTCGAAAAGACCAAGTACCATTAGTAATGATTACATCTAATGTAACAGAAGGAGAAAATGCCAATGAAATTGTTCAGCAATTAAAAACAATCATGACTAAATATGAGAAAGAAGGAAACATTAAAACTGGTGTAGAGTATACATTCTCAGGGCAAAATGAGGAACAAGCTAAGGAGATGGCATTCTTGAGCAAAGCTTTATTGATTGCTGTATTCTTGATTCTGTTGATTATTGTTGCTCAATTTAACTCATATTCAATGCCCGCAGTGATTATGCTTACGGTCGTTTTATCATTGATTGGAGTTCTACTCGGTCTTTTAATTTCACGTCAAAATTTTGTAATTATGATGACAATGATTGGAATTATTTCTTTGGCTGGAGTAGTCGTTAATAATGCTATTGTTCTCATTGATTACACGAACCTAATTCGGAAAAGAAAAAGAGAAGAATTCGGTTTAAGTGACGATGAAATACTACCGTATGAAGAAATTGTAAAAGCTGCTATTGAAGGTGGAAAGACAAGGCTGAGACCCGTATTACTGACTGCTATTACTACCATTTTAGGATTGATTCCGTTAGCCATTGGTTTCAATATTGACTTTTTTAGTTTCTTCACAACCTACGATGCTAAAATATATTTTGGTGGAGACAATAACGCATTCTTTGCACCAATGTCATGGGCGATTATATACGGATTAACCTTTGCAACATTTCTAACGTTAATCATCATTCCTTCATTATATCTACTAATGTTTCAATTAAAAGCATGGATCTATAAAGTTTTTAACTGGGAATTAAAAAGTAATATTTAAAAATTATTCCTGCAAAAACAAAGTTAGGAATCCAAGAGTTATTTCATTTACTTTCTATGAAATACCTTTTTTAAACTATTAAACTGATTTTTTGTTCTTTGAAAATTAAATTCATTAATTCATTGTAAATACAAGCGTTTAAAGTGTGCTTTTTTTGATAAAAAAAGGTTTTTGAATCGGAAAAGTATAACTATATTTGTTCTGTAAAGATTGAAAATAATCTTGATTTCATATCAGATTATAATCTTTTTCAGTGAATAGTGGTTAGGTTAGGTTATGAAAGAGCAGCTCTCCCGAGTTTGCTCTTTCTTTTTGCAGTCAACTTAATGAGTCCCTAGCACTTCTTCGATTTCATCCATCGCTAGAACACCAAATGAATTATTCGACCAGACTTTTAGTTCATTCTCTCCATTTACAAGAACGAAAGTAGGAAAAGAACCTTTCGCTAATTCAACCATTTCTTTAGCATTCTTTGCCAAAGAAACGTTTATTAGATCTCCCGACTCTTCTTTGTACCAATCAAGTGTAGATTCATCCTCACTACAAACAAGATATTCTACTTTCAAGAAAGGATTTCGCTTAATCAACCCCTTCATTCTCCCAATTGACTCATAGCAAAAAGGACAGCCAGGGATAGAAAGTACGACTATTTTTTTTCCAGAAAGTTCATTATTTTCTTGAGTTCGCTCAATTTGAGTGGAAGAATTTGTAAAATCTCCTTCATAAATCGGATAAAATGAAAAATAGAGTAAAAAGAAAAAACAAAAAGTAAAAATTTTGAAAAACAATCGAAGTACAACTCCAAAATTGGAAAGTCTTTTCTTTAACAAAAAAACAGCAAACAATCCAAGTAAGAAAGTGAGTAAATAAGGAATGATTTTACTCCATGTCCAAGAAAAATTCGCATTCAAAAATAAACTTTCAAAAACATTCATATAATTAAAAATAAGTTAAAAAGTCATTCTAAGACACAATCTTTAGATACAATTTGCCCTGCTAAATTAACTGTACCATCATATGAGTCACATTTTGCTTCCGCATCTTTCTCTTTCATGTTTTTCAACTGATACGTTTCCAAAACAATTGAAGATCCAGACACATAGCATTCACACGTATAATCTTTTTTACATGAAGTAAATAATAACAATGCAAAACCTGCTAAAATCAATCCTTTTTTCATTTCTTTTATTTTAAATTTTCAACTAAAATACAAAAAACTAACTATTCACCATGTGACTGGCAACCTGAGGAAAACAGTTATAGAGCGCCTCCCCTAGATTATTCTCGAACTCCATAGAGTCAATCGCTAACTTCATACACCTCAACCATTCATCTTTGGCTTCATTGGTTATTTTATGTGGCATGTGTCTCAATTTCATTTTAGGATGACCATATTCTTGAGAATATAAATCAGGTCCACCTAAAAATTGGGAAAGGAACATCTTTTGCTTCGTTCGAATACTTTCATGTTGTGCTTCATCAAATAAATTTTTAATACTTGATGTCGTAAATAAAGTGTCATAAAAACGATCAATCATTTGAAATAATCTTTCTTGCCCAATTTCATCGTATAGTGTTTTCATAAAAATATTTTTGGAATAATAAATGTATAATATTTTTCAATATATTTCCATATCAAATCAACATGACAAAGATACTCATTTAACTCACCTTTTTTGCTCTTCCTTTCGGGATTCTAGCACAAAAACCTTCATTAAATATTGATGGATCAGTAAATACATGCTTTGGTGCAGCAAATATCTTTAACAACGGAGAATATACACTACAATTTACCGGAAAAAAGAATATCAATAGTCTTTTAAGGTATAAATCTCTCGCGACGGTAGAAGTCGAGAATCAAATTTGGGTGTCGTTTATCGCTCCATCAAATGGTGAATTGACTTTTACTGCTAACATAGAAGATGGTTTCGTTCAGATGGTTGTCTTTGACCAATTAAAAAGAGACATTTGTTCTGAAATAAAAACGGGTGTTGCCGAAATTAATCGACTCTATATAAAAAAAGATAAAAAATCAATTGGAATTAATCAGAAAACAGGGGGCGGTTTTTTATACACGATCAAGCTGAAAGAGGAACAAAAAATAAATATCCTCTTTGCTACTGCAAAAGGAAAAAAACACAAAATGAATTTAGTCTGGCATTTCAAACCTGATATTATTATCCAAACGGAAGAAAAAATCATTGATAAACGTTTTGACGATTTTGCCCCAACATTCTCTATTGTAGTAAAGGATAAAGCAAACAGAAAACCGGTTTTAGCGACTATTACCATTGACGGGTCTAGACAAGTCAATGGTACATATCGTGCTTCTGAACTTTATTTCAATATTGAGCGAAAATGTAAACTGAATATTAAAACAGATATTGAAGGTTACTTCTTCACTGACACTATCTTTTCAGCCACTTCTTTTGACAATCAAGAAGTAGTAATCTACCTAAATCGAATTGAAAGTGGGCACAGTATCAGTATTGAAGACATTGAGTTTAAACCAGGAACGAGTATTATTACAGAAAGTTCAATACCCAAATTAAAAAGATTGAGAGATTTTCTTTTATTGAATTCTCATTTAAAAATTGAAATCCAAGGACATGTTGATGCTCGAGGTGACAATTCAAACGCAGGACAGAAGATATCAGAAGCACGAGCAAAACGAGTAAAAAAATACCTCGTCGAAAATGGCATCAATAAAGACCGCCTCACTACGAAAGGATACGGAAATATGAACCCTATCTTTCCTGATCCAAAATTCTCCTACGAAGAACAAGCGAATAGACGAGTGGAGATTTTGGTTTTGTAATTCATTTTAGGAATACAATTCATTTTGTTTTTCTGCTCGACAAATTCTATTAATTATTATTATTACCAAAAATTAAATAATGAATAAACTTTTTATATTTTTTGTACTATTGAAAGCAACAAGCTCTTTTTCTGCAACCATTGATGTACGCTTAATCATACAAAATGGAACAAGAACACTTGTGGATGGAACTCAAGTTTTAGCAAAAACCTTTTCTACGTCAACTTCATTTTCTGAAAATAGTGATACTTTTATTTGGAGCAAAGGGGATGATGTTAATTTAAAAGTCGTTAACCTTGACACAGATGCCCATTCTTTTAAAATAGATGGATATATAGATTTCGGTAACATACCTGCAGGTGATTCTATTGAGCAAAACATTCAACTGACAACGGCTGGAGTTTTTAGATATTATGATAATTCTAACCAACCCTACAATGAATACGTGGGTTTATCTGGACTAATTCACATCAAAGAACTAACAGACAATTCAACCTATTTCTATTGGGATTTACGTGAAATTGATTCAGTTTGGAATGCTGAAATCATCTCTAATTCTGCTCAACCGACTTTAACAGACTATGAACCCGATTACTTTACTGTGAATGGAAAAAGTCATCCAAACGTAAATGGTGACCCAATAGCTCGCCCAGTTGGGAATGTGGGACAAGAATTTAAAATCGTTATTCTTAACAATGGTCTTAGTATACATTCCATGCATTTTCACGGCTATCATTTAACCATTGAAGACGATTCAAAGAAGGCTATCAACATTGGTCGTTCCAAAGACACTTTTCCAATTTACCCTTCAGAATACCTTGTACTTTCTTGCACACCTGATAAACCAGGAGAATACCCTGTCCATGATCACAATCTCGCTGCAGTATCGTCAGGACAAGTTTATGCAACAGGAATGTTTTTAACTTTAAATATTGCACCATGAGAATTATATTCATATTAATAATTATAGCCAATTCTATTTCGAGCTTTTCTCAAATTGATTACACTCAATTAATTGTAGGAAGAAGTACTGGTAATATTCTGCTACATGATGGTGCGTTTCCGCGAATATTTGGATTTGCTAACAACACTTCTGATATTATAGAAATACCAGGTCCCATTTTACACATGATCGAAGGTGATAGTGTTCTCATTGATTTCTTGAATATGTCACAAGGTGCCCCTCATACAATTCATTTACATGGGTTGGATGTTGATCAAGAAAATGATGGGGTTCCGAGTTTATCATTCCAAGTAAACCATGCCGAACATGGCTTCTATCGTTTCAAAGCTCCTCATGCGGGAACATACATTTACCATTGTCACGTTGTATCCACACTACATGTTCAAGCGGGTATGTATGGAGTCATTGTCGTTCACCCTCAAGAGAACAGTTATTTAACATGGGCTGGTGGTGAACAATACGGTCGAGATTTTGTTTGGAATGCTTCTGAAATTGATACTTTTTGGCATAAAAACTCTGTCTTAAACCATCTGTATGATGCAGCAACCCCTCAACCAGTTGCTGTACCCGATGTTTATGCTCCACAATACTTCCTCATCAATGGTAAATCAGATTCTCAGTTAGCAGACCCTGCAAATTATAATT
This sequence comes from Bacteroidota bacterium, assembly GCA_024280155.1. Taxonomy (GTDB): domain Bacteria; phylum Bacteroidota; class Bacteroidia; order Flavobacteriales_D; family Crocinitomicaceae; genus UBA4466. The sequence goes on along the minus strand of JAJRQQ010000079.1, from coordinate 34,956 downwards.
ACGCTTTACCGAATGAAGATGTTTATACAAGACTCGTTAACATTGGTTATTACGGTGTACGTTATATTTTCCCAAGTTCATTAAATGCAAGAACAATTTCTAGTGACGGAAGACCTTTGCCTCAACAACAAATTGGGGACACAGTAGAAGTTCTACCTGGCGAGCGTTATGGAACAATGATTAAAACGGGAACGGATGCAAATTATCTAGTGCAAGTTGAATATTTTGATTTAAACACACAAGTCGTTCATTCTACGCAGACACTAACCATTCAATTATCTCAAGTTGGCTTAGATGAAAGCAATATTAATTTTATTTTATTCTACCCGAACCCTTCTAACGATGGGCAATTTTTTACTTCTACAATTTTTGAGGAAGAATATAAAATAATGAATCTCATGGGAGAAACTATACTTAGTAGTCAATCACAACATATCGATTTGAGTAAGTATTCAGATGGAATTTACATTATTCGATACAAAGGGAATTCATACAAGTTGGTGAAACAATAAAATTATTCATTCCTTAAAATGAGAAAGGCTTTGAAATCAATCAAAGCCTTTCTCATTTTCAAAAAAACAAGTTATTTATTTATTTCCTCAATAATTGTATTCAATGTTTTACTTGGTCTCATTGCTTCAGCGATCAAATTATCATCCCCAAAATAATATCCATTTAGATTAACTGGTGTCCCTTGAGCTTTATTCAATTCATTAACGATTGTAGCTTCGTTCGTTGCCAATTCTTCGGCAATGTGTTTGAACTGTTTACGAAGATCTTCATCCTCTTTTTGCTTCGCTAATTCATCTGCCCAATACATTGCTAAGTAGAAATGAGAGCCTCTATTGTCTAATTCCCCAACTTTACGAGATGGTGATTTGTCATTGTTCAAAAAACGAGAAGTCGCAGCATCTAACGTTTCTCCAAGAATTTTTGCTTTGTCATTGTTTTCTTTCTCCGAAAGGTATTCAAAGGACATTGCTAGTGCTAAAAACTCTCCAAGAGAATCCCAACGTAAATGTCCTTCTTTTGTGAATTGTTCGACGTGTTTCGGAGCTGAACCACCTGCTCCCGTTTCAAAAAGACCTCCTCCATTCATTAACGGAACGATGGAAAGCATTTTTGCACTTGTACCTAATTCAAGAATCGGGAAAAGGTCCGTTAAATAATCACGCAGAACGTTTCCAGTTACAGAAATTGTATTTTCTCCTCTCGCTGTTCTTTCTAAAGTAAACTCGCAAGCATCAACTTGAGACATGATACGAATATCTAGTCCTTCAGTTTCTAATTCTGCCAAATAAGTGTTTACTTTCTTGATAATTTCAGCATCATGAGCTCTTGTTTCATTCAGCCAAAATATTGTCGGCCAATTGGTTGATTTTGCACGAGATACTGCCAATTTTACCCAATCTCTAATTGGTGCATCTTTTACTTGACACATTCTCCAAATATCACCTTCTTCAACATTGTGTTCCATTAAAGTCGTACCATTATCATCTATAACGCGAACAACTCCACTAGTAGAAATCTCAAATGTTTTATCATGCGAACCATATTCTTCTGCTTTTTGAGCCATTAAACCAACATTTGGAACAGTTCCCATCGTCGTTGGATCAAAAGCACCATTTTTCTTGCAAAAATCAATTGTAACTCGATACAATTGAGCATAACTGTTATCTGGAATAACTGCTTTCGTATCTTGTTGTTGACCTTCTTTATTCCACATCTGACCAGAAGTACGAATCATTGCAGGCATGGAAGCATCGATAATTACATCACTTGGCACATTTAGATTTGTGATTCCTTTATCAGAATTCACCATGGCTAAATCAGGGCGACTTGCATAACATTTAGCGATATCTGCTTCAATTTCTTTTCTTTTATCTTCAGGAAGTTGCTCAATGTTGCTCAACAAATTCCCAAAACCATTGTTTACATTTATTCCAAGTTCATCAAAAGTTGAACCATGTTTTTCGAATAATTCTTTGAAATAAACCTTAACAACGTGTCCAAAAATAATTGGATCAGAAACTTTCATCATGGTTGCTTTCATATGAACAGAGAATAAGACACCTTTTTCTTGCGCGTCATTCATTTGTTCTTCCAAAAAAGCAACCAATTTATTTTTACTTAAAACTGATGCATCAATAATTTCGTTTTCAAGAACAGCTGTGTTTTGCTTAAGAATTGTTTTCACACCATTATTTGATGTTAACTCAATCGTAACATTTCCTGCTTTTTCAAAAGTAACTGATTTCTCATTTGAAACAAAATCTCCATCAGGCATATGTGAAACATGAGTTTTAGAACCCGAAGACCATTCTCCCATTGAATGAGGATTCTTTCTTGCATATTCTTTCACTGGCTTTGGAGCACGACGGTCAGAATTACCCTCTCTCAAAACAGGGTTTACCGCAGAACCTTTTAACTTATCATAAACAGCTCTTATTTCTTTTTCTTTATCATTCGAAGGACTATCAGGAAAATCAGGAATAGCATATCCTTTGTCTTGCAATTCTTTAATTGCCGATTTCAGTTGAGGTGTCGACGCGCTAATGTTTGGAAGTTTTATAATATTTGTTCCATCTTTTAAAACCAATTCACCTAATAAATCCAGCGCATCTTCTTGTCGTTGGTCTTCATTCAAATAAGATCCAAATTTAGCAACGATTCTTCCAGCGAGGGAAATATCACTAATTTCGAAATCAATACCTGATGATTTAGAAAAAGCTTCGATAATCGGTAAAAAAGATTGCGTCGCTAATGCTGGCGCTTCGTCTGTTTTAGTGTAAATGATTTTTGCCATTTTATGTTTTTTATCGTCCTTCTATAAGAATGTAGAAATGTTGACGAGTATGTAAATTATTAGAGAAACAAATTTAGTCAACTCTTAAGAGAATATCAATTTTAGAAGTAGTTTTATTTACCTTCAATGAATTCAAAAAAATTCAAAAAAAAGGTGAAGCTTTCACTTCACCTTTCTCATATTCTATTTGAATCAATTATTTTGAGGCCAATTCTACAAATTTGTCGTAAGAAATCTCTTTTTCATTTAATTTAACAGTCCCTTTGAAGAATTTAGTCAACTTTTGCTCACCTAACATATCATAGATACGATTTGCCTCTTCTTGGTTTTGCAACACTTGCATAGCCGAAGCAGTTAACTCTTTGTCTTCTGGTGCTGGCATACCGTATTGAGCGTAGTTGCTTACCAAAAGACCTTTTGTGAACTCAACAACCTCTGCGTGGTCTACTTTGATATCGTTATCTTTAAAAATCTTCCCTTGAATCAATTGCCATTTCAAACCTTTCGCATATCCACCGTACTCTGCTTCAATTTGCTCATCAGAAATGTTTTTTTCGTTTGACAATTTAATCCAACGTTTCATACAAGCATCTGGCAATTCAACTTTCGTTTTCTCGATTAAGTTGTCATATACTGCACGAGTTAACAGCTTATCAGAATCATTGACAAACATTTCCTCTAAATCTTTCTTTACTCTAGCCCTTAATTCTTTCTCGTCTTTTATAGTATCAGGTCCAAAAAGCTTGTCATACAATTCTGTATTCAACTCAGCCAACTCCATTCCTTTAATCTCAGTGATTGTCATTTGAAACTTCTCAGAAACATTCGCTAATTCCTCTTCAGAAACACCAAGCATTGCCGCTGTATCTTTTCCACCTTTAGAAACTTTAGCAGGGTCAACAATTACTTTATCACCAACTTTCTTCCCTATTAATTCTTTGCTTGTTTTTTTATCTTCAACAAATTCCATTGAAATTGTAGAAGAATGAAGAATACCGCTTTCTTTGATTGAATCATCATCATTTAATTCAACAAACTGAGCTAAAATCATGTCTTTTTCTCCGACCTCTTCAAGTGAAATTAATTTCCCGTAACGACGACGTAAATCATCAACTTGTTTGTCGATTAATTTCTTGTCAATTCTCACTTTATTGTAATCGAATTTATTTTTTACTGAAAGAGAAATTTTAATTTCAGGAGCTAAACCTAAATCGTATGTAAAAGTGAATTCTCCTGGGTTTTTAAAATCGCCATCAAACCCTTTTTCCTCAGAAGGAATGGGGTTTCCAAGAATTTCAATTTTGTTATCAGTGATGAATTTTTGAAGTGATTCATTCACAACTTTATTAAGCTCATCCGATAAAACAGTTGTTCCATATTGCTTCTTGATCATACCCATTGGGATCTTACCATCTCTAAAACCAGGAATTTTAGCAGTTTTACGGTATTTTTGTATAACTTCATCTACTTTACCTTGGTAATCTTCAGGAGCAACCTTAACAGTTAAAGTTGCATTTAATGCATCGATGTCTTCACGAACAATATTCATACTTTTTTTATTTACTAATTCTTTATTAAAAAAAAATGGTATAAGTCTATCTTATACCATCCTATTCAGTGCGGATGGAGGGACTCGAACCCACACACCTCGCGGCACTAGATCCTAAGTCTAGCGTGTCTACCAATTTCACCACATCCGCAATATTTCAAATTCCATTCCTTTTAAAATGGAGTGCAAAGATATTGATTTATTTTAGATTGTAAAACATTTGAATATTTTTTTTCATTTTAATTATCAATTAAAGAACAATAACATATATTTGTACAAAAAAATATAAAACAAACTCCATGAAAAATTTATTATTTATCCTGCTTACAACTTCTTTGTTCATATTTTCTTCTTGCGGAGACTCTAACTCTTCCATTGAAGAAAGAGAACCTATCGAAGTTTCAAGTGAGGAATGGTATGACATCATGATTTCACATACAGAAAATGCCAATGAAAAATTTGAAAGCATCATTGAAGCAGAAGAAACAGATCTTGATGCGAACGGATTTTCAAATAAAATAGATGAAGTCACTGCAGAAATAAATGATATGATTGCAGAAGTAAACGCTCATCAAATCACTGGCACTAATGCTGAGAAACTTGAAGAACCAGCAAACATAACAAAAACTGCAGCCATTGAATATTTTCAAGCAATCATTGATTATTGCAATATCGCAAAAGAAAATGCTGATTTGTTGATAAAATCTGATTGGACTGATGCTGAAGATAAACAATTTGAAAAAACAATTTTACCAATTGAAGATAAAATATACGAAAAGCAAGATGCTTTTGGCGCTGCTTTGTCTGACTTTCACGAAGCAAAAGACGCTCTTTAATAAGGATAACCCTTTCAAAAAGCCAACTTTTACAGTTGGCTTTTTTTGTGTGTAAAATGTTGAAAAACTATTCTAAGTATTTGTCAAATTCCGTAAAAAACAACGTAACTTTGTCGCTACAAAAAGATTGAATTATGTTAACCATTGATCCTAAAGAAATTCCTATCCCTAAATTGCACCATTATTTACTCGGGGCAATTGGACCAAGACCAATTGCTTTTGCTTCTACTGTAGATGCTGAAGGGAATGATAATCTTGCTCCTTTTTCTTTTTTCAATGTTTTTAGTGCAAATCCACCGGTATTGATTTTTTCTCCAGCTAGAAGTGGCAGAACGAACACAACCAAAGACACTTACAACAATGTAAAAATTGTTCCTGAAGTTGTAATCAATGTAGTCACTCATGAAATGGTGCACCAAATGAGTTTGGCAAGTTCGCCTTTTGCTCCTGACGTTGATGAATTCACTAAAACAGGTTTTACTCCTATCGATTCGGAAACAATTCAACCGAAAAGAGTAAAAGAATCGCCTGTTCAGTTTGAATGTAAAGTAATTGAAGTAAAAGAATTAGGTACTGAAGGTGGCGCTGGAAATCTTATCATTTGTGAGGTTCAAAAAATTCACATTGACGAGTCTATTCTTAATTCTGATGGTGCAATTGACCAACATAAAATTGATCTTGTTGCAAGAATGGGTGGCAATTGGTATTGTAGAGCAGATAAAAATTCTATGTTTGAAATTGAGAAACCAATCACAACAATCGGAGTAGGGTTCGATACAATTCCTGAAGACATTAAAAACAGTGAAATTCTCACAGGGAATGACCTTGGTCAACTGGGAAATATTGAAGAAATTCCAAACGAAACGGATGTAAACGAATATAAACTCATAGAATTGAGCGAACTTTTTGTTACTTTAGAAGAAAATGCAATTCAATTGGAAAAGGAATTGCACCAAAGAGCAAAAGAATTATTAACAGAAAATAAAGTTGAAGAAGCGTGGATGACATTGCTTTCTTTCAATAACGGATAAAATAAATTAACCTAAAATCTATGTATCAATTAAAAGGGACCATAAAACTCATTAAAGAAACGAGAAAAGTGTCAGATAAATTTTCAGTCCGTGAATTCGTTGTAACTGAAGGTACAGGAATGTATCCTCAAGATATTATGTTTCAAGCAGCGCAAGATAAATGTGCGATGTTAGATGCTGTCAATGAAAACGATCAAGTAATCGTTTCTTTCAACTTACGTGGTCGTGAATGGACAAGTCCTCAGGGAGAAGTGAAATATTTTAACACTTTAGATGCATGGAGAATTGAAAAAGATGGTCAAGGAATGCCTCAAGGTGGTCCTTCACCAATGGAAACAGAAAACACAGAAGATGGTGGCGTACCATTTTAAATAAACAAATAAAAGAAGAATAAAAATGTACCAATTAAAAGGAACAATCAAAATCATTAAAGAAACGAGAAAGGTTTCTGATAAATTTTCAGTACGTGAATTCGTAGTAACAGAAGGAACAGGAATGTATCCGCAAGATATTATGTTTCAAGCAGCACAAGATAAATGTGCGATGCTCGATGCATTCAATGAAAATGACCAAGTAACTGTATCTTTCAACTTACGTGGACGTGAGTGGACAAGCCCTCAAGGAGAAGTGAGATACTTCAACACATTAGATGCTTGGAGAATTGAAAAAGATGCTCAAGGTATGCCCCAAGGTGGACCGTCAGCAATGAATATGGAAAGTACACCGGCCGCAGCTCCAACTGCTAGTACAGAACCTGCTGAAGACGACGACTTACCATTCTAAAATAGTCACCCATAAAATAGTACGGGCAGGTCGCGACCTGCCCGTACTATTTTCTTGCATAAATTTGCCTTCCCTTCCACGTCGGTTTATAAACAAAAACCAACAAAAGAATCAATAACGAATAAATCGGAAAAAGCAATTCATAAATTGGGATAACAGCCCAAGTAATTTTTCTTTTAATCCGAAAGAAATAGGGCGAAAAAATAAACATATCAATAACCGTTTTTACACCTAAAAGAATGGCTAAGTTTCTCCAATCTGATTTTGATGCAGTATAAATTAATGCTAAAAAGAAAGTGAAGGTCAGAATAGTTTGTAAAACAGCAAGACTAGAACTTAGGTTGTCTTTCAAATCACCCGTCTTACCAATCCAACGCAAGCGTTGGTCAATAAATTCACGAAAAGATTGAGGTGTCTCTGTTTTAATCGCAAATTTAGCATCTGAAATCAATCGGACTTCTTTCCCATTCTCTCTAAAATCACGCAACAAATAAGTATCATCTCCACTTGCCATATGTCCGTGCGAACTAAAATCATCGACTTCATCAAAAGTTTCTTTTTTGTACAACAAATTTGCCCCACTACAAATAATCGGTCGAAGAATTCCTGCTAATCCAGCATTCAAAGCATTGACTAAAATTAAATCAACTTCATATAAATATTCGAAAGGTTTTTTTGCCACCATTATTGCAGGCAAAATATACATCTCCGATTTTTCTAACTTCGAAATTGATTCAAAATAATTTGATTCAAAAAAAACATCTGCATCAATGGTCAGAACGTATTCTGTTTCAACTTGTTCAATAGCAAAACGCAATGCTTTTTTCTTCCCTGTTAATTCTTTGGACAAAGAAACAACCTGATAAGTGACATTTTTTAATTGCTGATGAATTAATTCAATAGTGTTATCTGAAGAATGATCATCGATAAACACGAAATTTTTTGGTAATACATTTGAAGTATTAATGCTATCTAGTAGAGCTAAAATCCGATGTTCTTCATTTCTAAACGGGATAAGAACAGTAATTTCACAGAGATCGATCCTTTCTCCTCTTTGGTATTCATTCTCCTTTCTTTTTTGCTTAAAAAAACCAATAAAAGCGATTGCCCCCAAAAGAGAACCGTAAAGAATAAAGAAGATGAGAATAAAAACAGTCATTTTCTTGTTCGATTTTTAGTAATGATTAATCCAAACATTGCAGGAGCAATATTATTCACTAACCAAACCGTTAACGATGCAAATAAAATAGAAAATTCATTCACTCCGATACTGCCCAATACAACTAATGCAATGGACTCCTTCACCCCAACCTTTCCTAAAAACAATGATGGCGCAATAATAGTCAGAAGATAGAGTTGCCAAATCGCTAAAACCAATTCTCCATTCACCTTTTCGCCAAAAGCATACATTAACAAAACATATTGTGTGGTAAAAACGATAAAACGAGTAAAACTAAACAACAGCAACTTAAAGCGATAATCTTTGTTTTGCTTTAAATTTTGCTTCAACTGAACAGCATACTGTCGTTTCTTAATTTTGTTTAACACTTTTTCAAAGAAGAAAAAGATGAGAAATGAAACCGCTAAACCAATTGAAATAATAGGAACAATAAAGTATTGGTCATCCAGAATGAGCAAACCACTTAGAAGTAAGACCGATACAAAACCGAAGGTTAGACTTGCGATGTATTGTGCAAAATTTGAAAGTAAAGTTAAAAGGATGATCTGCACACGATACCTTCTTTGGTAATAAAAAATTCTACCTAAAAAATTACCCAACATATTCGGAGTTACCATTTGCATCACAACTCCTGCTAAAAACGATTGAACCCGATCTGACTTTTCACTCGGTACAGAAAGTGTTTTCAACGTCAATTTCCATTTCAAAAATTCGATTCCTAAATTTGGTACAACTAGAATAATCATCGCCCCCAACGCTAAAGGATGTTTCAACGAGAATTCCTTCCAAGTCACCTCATCTATACTTGACATCTGCTTGTAGAGGATAAATAAAACCAATCCAAACAAAATCACTTTGAAGAAAGTGAACAGAATCTTGTTATTTTTTATAGTTTTAAGCAATATTTTCGTTTGAATGGTTGAAGATAAGATAATTTTGGGAATTGACCCCGGTACAACAGTAATGGGTTATGGAATAATTCACGTGAAAGGTAAAAAAATCACGATGATTAACTTTGGTGTGATTCATTTATCCAAGTTAGCCACCCATCCAGATAAATTAAAACGCATCTTTGACCGACTTGATACACTTATCAAAGAACATCGCCCAGATGAGATGGCCATTGAAGCTCCTTTCTTCGGAAAGAACGTTCAATCGATGCTGAAATTGGGTCGAGCACAAGGAGTTGCGATTGCTGCTTCTCTTTTGCACAACTTACCGTTTGAAGAATATTCTCCGAGAAGGATAAAACAAGCGATTACTGGTTCGGGTGCATCTTCGAAAGAACAAGTAGCGATTATGTTGCAAAAATTATTAAAATTCAAAGAAATTCCGAAATTATTGGATGCTACCGATGGTTTAGCAGTTGCAGTTTGTCATCATTATTCAAAAGGAGTCGGGGAACACAACAAGAGTAAATCGAGTAGTTGGAGTTCTTTTGTAAAGAATAATCCGGATAGGAAAAAGTAGACTTCGACAAGCTCAGCCTACATTAGGCCTCAGTATATAGTGAGTTCAGAATAGATATTCGACAGATATTACACTGAAATTAGTCCTTTGTCTACAAAATCAATATTTAAAATATAAGATGAAACCGATGGTTAATGTAGGCTGGATGTAGGCTAAGTCTGATAGATTGAACCTAATGTAGACTGAACTTGATGTAGACTGAGCCCGTCTAAGTCTACTCTTCCAACTCACCCAATTCACGTGTTAATTCATCTAATACATCATCATTGATTTCTTGCATCAACCTTTGACGAGAACCATAATAAAGTAGGGATTCTCGATATTGCTTTGGTGTAATCCCCATCGTTTTCAGAAGAGAGTCCCCTGATTTTAACATGACAATATGGTACTTATCTACAGAACCATATCTTGATTGAACAAGACCTTCTAATTTATACATCTCGAGTAAAACTTGAGGCATTTCTTGACGAGGTATAAAATTTTCTGGTTCAGGCAAACGCTCAACAATTTCGTCATTGTCATTTCCACAAGATGAAAACGCAAAGATTAAAAGTATGAGATAGAATGTTTTCACTAGTAATTGAAAAGTAATCGTGAGCCAGTTGTTGCTTCAATAATCTTACCTTTCGAATACACCAATTCTCCATTCACATAAGTAGAATCAATCGCATTGCTAAACTCATAACCTTCGAAAGGCGACCATCCACATTTGTAAAGAAGTGATTCTTTGGTCACCAATAAACTTGCGTTTGGATCAACAACTACGATATCGGCAAAATAACCTTCACGCAAAAACCCTCTTTCCTCAATTCTAAACAACTGAGCAGGAGCGTGAGCCATTTTCTCTACCATTCTTTCGATGGTAATTTTCCCTTCTTTCACTTTCTCTAGCATTGCTAAAAGAGCATGTTGAACCAAAGGACCTCCAGATGGTGCTTTGAAATAAGAATTCTGTTTCTCTTCCAGTGTATGTGGCGCGTGATCAGTTGCAATAACATCAATTTTATTATCCAAGACCCCTTGCATAATTGCATCTCTGTCACTAGCTGTTTTCACAGCAGGATTCCATTTTATAAACGTTCCTTTTTCTGCATAATCGGCATCTGAAAACCATAAATGGTGCACACAAGCTTCTGCGGTGATTTTCTTTTCGAGTAAAGGGATATTTGCGTCAAACAGCTCCAATTCTTTTGCTGTTGAAATATGTAAGATATGTAATCTTGTTCCATGATTTTTTGCTAACCGAACCGCCATTGAGGATGACAAATAACAAGCTTCTTCATTCCGAATGATTGGATGCTGACCCATTGGTACATCTTCTCCAAATTCTGCTTTTGCTTTCGCTAGATTGGCAACAATTGTTTCTTCGTCTTCGCAATGCGTTGCAATCAACATAGGAACTTTAGAGAATAAATTATTCAAAGTTTTTTCATTGTCTACCAACATATTACCGGTAGAAGACCCCATAAATATTTTTACACCACAAACATTGCGCTCATTGGTTTTTAAAACTTCTTCAACATTGTCATTCGATGCCCCCATAAAGAAAGAGTAGTTGGCAATCGAAGATTTACTCGCAATATCATATTTATCTTGCAACAATTCTTGTGTTAAAGCATTCGGAACTGTATTCGGCATCTCCATAAATGAAGTAATACCACCTGCTACTGCAGCACGAGATTCTGTATATAAATTTGCTTTATGTGTCAATCCTGGTTCACGAAAATGAACTTGATCATCGATACTTCCTGGAAGAATATATTTTCCACTCACATCAACGATATTGTAATGATTTTCAGCCGTAATTGAAGAAGCAATCTTCTCGATTCTTCCATTTTTAATTAAGATATCTGCTACTTTCTGACTGCCCTCATTGACAATCGTTCCTGACTTTAATAATGTATAACTCATAAATCCATGCTACGCATTTTCCAAACACCGAAAAATGCTTCTTTAAAAATTCCTGTATTCATTTTAGAAACGCCCAATTCTCGATCAATAAAAGTAATTGGCACTTCTTTAATTTTAAAATGATGTCTTTTTGCTGCATATTTTAGGCAAATCTGAAAAGCGTATCCTTTAAACGTTACACCATCTAGATTAATCGTCTCTAGGACTTTTCTTTTGTAACATTTAAAACCTGCTGTTGTGTCTTTTATTCCTATAAAGAGAATCATTCTCACGTAAACACTTGCAAAATAGGACATCAAAATTCTTTTCAAAGGCCAATTTTTCACTTTTCCACCTCGCACATATCGAGAACCAATTGCTAAATCAGCACCTTTTTGGCAAGCTTCATATAAACGTATCAAATCATCTGGATTATGCGAAAAATCACAATCCATTTCAAATATAAATTCATAATTATTCTCTATCGCCCATTTGAAACCATGAATATATGCTGTACCCAATCCTAGTTTCCCTTTCCTTTCTTCAAGAAAAATTCTACCAGAAAATTCATTTTGCAAAACGCGAATAATGTCAGCAGTTCCATCTGGTGAAGAATCATCCACAAAGAGTACATGAAAATCTTTCTCCAAAGACATCACTTTTCTGATCATCTTCTCTACGTTCTCTTTTTCATTAAAAGTTGGTATGATTACAATTGAGTCTGACACATTTATTCTATTAAAGTGTCGCTAAAATAATAAAAAAGAACTGATAACTTTCATGAAACTATGTCAAATGATTGTTTTATCTTTACATTAACAAAAATTATAGAAAATTTCACTCTTGAAAAAAATAGTCCTCATTTCCATTTTAGCGATTTTTTCTAATTTATCAATTGGTCAAAATCGACTAAACATCACTTTTTTAGACAATTGGCACTCTGACACGATTATCTCAAATTCTTCAGAAGCAAAATATAGTGACTGCTGGGGATATGAAAAAGACGGAAAAGAATATGCTCTTTTAGGATCAACAGAAGGTGTTCATTTTTTTCAAATTGAGGATGATAAATTTAAGTTTTTAGATTTTATTCCCGGACGGTTTAGTTCTACATCTGTTATTCATCGAGATCTAAAAGTTTACAAGAATTACCTTTATACTGTTTGTGATGAAGGAGAAAGTAGCTTGCAAATTATCGACTTGAGTTACCTCCCTGATTCTGCTGTTTTAGTAGCGGAGAATGATACGACTTTTGCACGTGTACATAATTTATTTATTGACGAGAAGAATGAATTAATGTATGCATGTTCAATCACTCCTAAATCTAACGGAACTATACTTTCACAAAAATCAATGGAAGTTTTCTCTATTACTAATCCGGAACAACCTACTTTGGTTTTTTCTGGTCCAACTGACATTCCAGAAGTTCATGATGCTTACGTCCGAGATAATATTGCCTATTTAAATTGTGGATTTGATGGTCTCCGCGTCTATGATTTCAGCAACCCAAGCACCCCCGTTTTTCTTCAAAACTTAAACATCTATCAAGACCAAGGCTATAATCACCAGGGCTGGATGAGTCCCAATGGGAAAACCTATATCTTTAGCGATGAAACCAACGGCAAACGACTCAAAAAATGCAATGTAGATGAAAATCATTTGATTACTATCCGACAGCGATTCGGGACAAACATTACGGAGAACAGCGTACCTCATAACGTAATCGTTACAAATAATTTTATTTTTGTTGCCTATTACAATGAAGGATTTCGTGTGTATGATTTACATTCTCCAACCATAAAAGAAATAGCGCATTACGACACCTATCCACAAGAACATTCGTATAAATTGAATGGGGCTTGGGGAGGTTTTTCAGAATTACCTTCTGGTAGAATCCTAGTTTCCGACAGACAGAATGGATTGTTTTTATTTGACTTTAACCGAGAATTATTTTCTTTATCCACCAATGCAAAAATTTCAATTTCACCGAATCCTATTCAATCTGGTAATTCGCTTAACATTCGCTTAACCGGACGAAGAATCACATCCTTTAACGTAAAACTAGTTGACACAAAAGGGAAAGAAGTTTATAAACAGTTTTTCTCAAATTCAGATGCAGGAACAATCCCAATTTGCGTATCAAAAGGTATCTATTTTCTACAAGTAGAATACACTGACTATCTTGGTGATGTCATCCGAGAAAGTAAAAGGTTAATTGTCCATTAATTCATCAACCACTTCGCGAATCAAATCTGTCTCATATCCTTTTGAAGAAAGAAAGCGGTACACTTTTGTTTTCTTCGTGTAAGAATTCTTCTCTTTAGAAAGAGAATTTATCTTTTGGAGGGCTAATTTTTCGATATTCCTCAGGTAAATATCCTCATTTATAGACTCTAAACCTTTCTTGATAGAATAATCAGAAATTCTTTTTTGTTTGAGATGTTGGCGAACCTTGATTTTTCCCCATTTTTTTATATTGACTTTTCCTGAGCAAAAAGCTTCAGCAAACCTTTCTTCATTGAGAAAGTTATATGAAATTAAATGCGCAAGAAGTCGATCTCTATCTTCGGAATCAACCCCCCAATCGAACATTTTATTATTCAACTCAAAAGAACATCTTTCTTGATATGCACACAAAGCCTCAAGCTTTGCTTTGGCTTCTAAAAAAGAGTATTTACACTCTGACTTCATTGTCAGAGTGTAATCTCATCATTTTTTAGATCTACAAAAGAATACTGTAGTAAATGTTGTGAAGACAATCCACGGACTGGAATCCATCTCTTGTATTTAAAGAACCATTTAACTTGTCTAGATACAATTCCTTTTGTAAAGTATGCAGCTAAATATGGATGAGCTAGAATAGCAATGTTCTTCTCATTTCTTTTAATTAAAAAGTCTAAATTATTTTCAATTTCCTCAGCTAAGAGGATAGAAGCTTGAACTTCTCCCGCACCATTACAAGTTGGACAAGTTTCAGCAGTGATAATATCTGTTTGAGGACGAACTCTTTGGCGAGTAATTTCTACTACGCCAAATTTAGAAGGAGGAATAATGTTGTGTTTTGCACGATCATTAATCATTGCTTCTTTTATCGTGTGGAAAAGAGCTTTATTATTTGCTCGGTCATGCATATCTATAAAATCGATACAAATGATTCCCCCCATATCTCTTAATTGGAGAACTCTAGCAATTTCTTTGGCAGCTTCAAGGTTTGTCGACAATGCGTTATTTTCTTGACCATCTGCACCTTTTCGATTACCGCTATTCACGTCCACAACATGCATTGCTTCAGTATGTTCAATAATTAAATATCCTCCACTCGGCAAAGGAACTTTCTTTCCAAAAGTGCTTTTATCTGTTTGCTTACACCAAATTTTTCAAAAATATCCAGTTTACCATCATATTTCTTTATGATCCCCTCTCTACCGGGTGCAATATCAGCCACATAAGTGTTCAGAGTGTCATACATATCTTGGTCATTCACATGGATATTCGTGAAATCAGCATTCAATAAATCTCTAAGAATGGAAGAGGTTTTATCAATTTCTCCCAACACACGGCGAGGAGGTTTTGCATTGATTAAATTCTCATGTATTGTCCCCCATTTTTCAATCAAGTTATTCAAATCTTGATCCAATTGTTCAAGTTTTTTCCCAACAGCAACAGTACGAATGATTACCCCAAAATTCTTTGGCTTAATCGTACGCATCACATCTTTCAAACGATCTCTTTCTTCAGAATCTTTTATTTTCTGAGAGATAGAAACTTTATTTGAAAAAGGTACTAAAACTAAATAACGTCCTGCAAGAGTAATTTCAGCAGTTAAACGAGGTCCTTTTGAGGATATTGGTTCTTTGGCCACCTGAACCAATATAGGTGCCGAAGCAGAAATGGTATCATTAATTTTACCATCCTTCGGAATATCTTTCTCCAATTTAAAGTATTGGAGATCGGGTACATTTTGCTTACCACGCAATGTTTCACGAGAAAACTTATTAAGTGAAGTATACTGTGGACCTAAATCTAAGTAATGCAAGAAAGCATCCTTTTCATATCCAACGTCTACAAATGAGGCATTCAAACTTGGAACAACTTTACGTACTTTCCCGAGGTAAACATCACCTACAGAAAACGCATTATCACCACCTTGTTCTTGATGCAACTCAATAAGCTTCCCGTCATCGAGTAGAGCAAGCCATGTACCTTTTTTTCTGGTATCGACTATTAATTCTAATCCCACGAAGCTTTATTTAAAGTGTAACTTAAAAATATAGAAAAACTTAGTGGAATAATCCACTAAGTTTTTCAAAAAATCTATGTAAAAGAAAAATTTATTTCTTTTTCTTGTGACGATTTTTTCTAAGTCTTTTTTTACGCTTGTGAGTTGACATCTTATGTCTTTTTCTTTTTTTACCGCTTGGCATATCTTTATATTTTATATTGTTAAAATCTTTTTATCTCATGATTTAAAAAAAATCATGCCCTACTTTCAGAAAGTAAGAGTGCAAAAATAATAAAACCAAATGAATATCAATCCATTTGATCAATTATTTTATTTCACTTTCACATTTTCTTTCACGTCTTCAACAAAAGTTTTTGCCGGTTTAAAAGAAGGAATGTTGTGTGCAGGAATAATTATCGCTGTATTTTTAGAGATATTACGTCCTGTTTTTTCAGCTCTTTCTTTAACAATAAAGCTCCCAAACCCTCTCAAATAGACGTTATCCCCTTTCGATAAAGATGTTTTAATTGTTGTCATAAATGACTCAACTGCTTTTAATGCCTCTGCTCTTTCTAACCCAGTTTCTTCTACAATATTTGAAACGATGTCTGCTTTAGTCATATCTCCTTGGTTTTATGTTGTTTATATATTTTTTCAATTTTAAGACTGCAAAAATAACCTTCTATTTTGAATAATTAACCTACTTTCGTTACAAATATTTTTTTTTCTTTAAATGAGCGAATTCTCCCTATTAATTCAGGAATGGTATAGACTAAACAAAAGAGAGGTGCCCTGGCGAAAAACAAAGAATGCCTATCACATTTGGTTGTCTGAAATTATTATGCAACAAACGCGTGTTCAACAAGGAACGTCTTACTACCAAAAATTCATTGATAAATTTCCGACAGCAACTGATTTAGCAAACTCTGATGAAAAAACCATATTAAACCTGTGGCAAGGCTTAGGGTATTATAGTCGAGCAAGGAACCTCCATTATTCTGCAAAAGTTATTCGAGATAAATTCAATGGAGATTTTCCAACTGACTACAAAGACATTCTTTCCCTAAAAGGAGTTGGAACTTACACAGCTTCCGCAATATCTTCTTTCGCTTACAATCAAAAAAAAGCAGTTGTAGATGGTAATGTTTATCGTTTATTGAGTCGTGTTTTTGATATCGACGCACCTATTGACAGTTCAAAAGGACAAAAATTATTTCAAAAACTAGCTGACGACCTCATCGATAGTAATAACCCAGCAGAACACAATCAAGCCATTATGGAAATTGGGGCATTAATTTGTACTCCAAAACTCGCAAAATGTAACGAGTGTCCATTACTCAATAAATGCCTATCGAGAGCACGAAACACGATTCCAAACCGTCCAGTAAAAGAAAAGAAGACTAAAATTAGAACTCGATTTTTTCATTTCCTTATCTTTAAATATGATAAGTTTACATTTCTTGAACAAAGAATAGAAAAAGACATCTGGCAAAACCTTTATCAATTCCCTCTGATTGAAACCGATAAAAAACCAATCAATAAAGAAAAGGTGCATTGGAAAAAACAATTCCATGAGTCAAGCCAAATTACTCATCTTTTAAGCCACCAAAGAATACAAGCTACTTTTCATCACATCAACTCTCTTCCCTCCGTCAAAGACGAAAAATTGGAAAAAATTTTAATTCAAGATATTAATGATTACCCAATCCCAAGTTTAATTGATAAATATCTAAAAGAAAACATACATTTGTCCTAATTTTTTTTTACATTTATTAAAAAATAGATAATGGCTGGTTCAGTAAACAAAGTTATTTTAATTGGGAATTTAGGAAAAGACCCTGAAGTGCGTCATCTCGAAAACGGTGCTGTTGTTGCTAATTTTTCAATTGCAACCTCCGAATCTTATACAGATAAAAATACAGATCAAAAAGTAACAAATACGGAGTGGCATGACATTGTTGTCTGGAGAGGTCTTGCTTCGGTGGTTGAAAAATATGTTAGAAAAGGTCAAAAAGTTTACATTGAAGGGAAACTTCGAAAAAGGTCATGGCAAGACAAAGACGGTATTACGCGTTACACAACAGAAATTCTTGCAAATGAGCTAAACATACTCACTCGCCCTGATCATCAAAAGGCAACTTATCAAGCTCCATATAGTACAGATGGGACACCTGACACTCCTTCTAAAGTGGATACAATAATTAAAAATGATTCAACAAACTTACCTTTTTAAAACGCACCCACCTCAATGACCCCAATAGAACCCCCCAGTATCATGCCCTTAAACGGGCTAATCACAGCTTCATTCGGTACAACTGAAGTCATCATGTTAGCTGTGCTATTGTTCTTACTTTTAATGTCAGCACTCATTTCTGGTTCAGAGGCTGCTTTTTTCTCTCTGAGCCCAAATGATAAAGATAAATTAAAAGAAGATACAAGTAAAAACGCTAAATCAGTTTCAAAATTACTCCACATCCCTAAGGAACTACTTGCCACGATACTCATTGCTAATAATTTCGTAAATGTTGGTATCGTTATTCTTTCCAGTGCCCTTTTAAATAAATTATATGGAGATTCAAATATTAACGAGAGTCTTCGATTCCTTCTCGAGGCAGTTTTAATCACCTTGGTTTTACTCTTATTGGGAGAAGTTATTCCAAAAATATACGCAACAAAAAACGCATTAGGATTTAGCAAAAAAACAAGCCCTCTATTAATTGTATTAAACAAGATTCCGCCTATCTCATGGATACGGTTCTTCCTTGTCAAAGGCTCTAAACTTATCTTGGGTAAATTTAAGTCAAACTCTGTAGATATATCTTCCGATGAGCTTGAAGCTGCACTTGCTCTTACAAAAGAGTCCGATATAAAGAATGAAGAACATAAAATTCTTGAAGGAATCGTGAATTTTGGAAAAACTGAAGTACGTCAAATCATGAAACCTAGAATGGATGTTAAAGCAATTGAAAAAAACACCTTATTTGTAGATGTAATGAAAATTATTCTAGAATGTGGACATTCTAGAATCCCTATTTATGAAAAATCATTCGACAAAGTAATCGGTATCCTTTTTATTAAAGACCTCCTTCCTTATATCGGAAAAGAAGGTGATATTGATTGGGTACGTTTAATTCGACCTCCTTTTTTTGTTCCTGAAAACAAAAAAATTGATGACTTACTAAAAGAGTTTCAAGAGAAAAAGGTTCACATTGCTCTAGTTGCAGATGAATATGGAGGAACGAATGGAATCATTACGCTAGAAGATATTCTTGAAGAGATCGTAGGTGATATTACTGATGAATTCGATAACGACCGTTTAGAATACACAAAGATCGATGAAAAAACGTATTTGTTTGAAGGTAAAACCTCTCTAATTGACTTTATCAAGGTTTTAGGCATTAGCGAGAGTGATTTTGACAGTAAGAACGCAGAAACACTCGGTGGTTTTATCGTTGAGAAAGCGGGAGAAATCCTAGCAAACAATGAATACATTGAAGTTGGCGATCTGAAATTAACGATTGAATCCAGTGATAAAAGAAGGATAAAAATGGTGAAAATAACACAAAAATAACAGCATGAAAAAGTTCCTATTTATCGCCCTTATATTTCTAATCTCATCTTGTAAAGAAGAAGCAAAGATTCCTAAACCTCCAACATTTTTACGAATAGAATTACCTCAACACAATTACGAGAGGTACAATGATGATTGCCAATATTCTTTTTTAATCCCGACTTTTTACAAGGTAAAACCCGTAATTAACAATGGTAACAAAACTTGTCACAAAGATATTGATTTAGGTCAATTAAATGGCTCATTGCACTTGTCCTACATCAAAATGGAGGAACCTCTTTCAACATACGTAAACTATGTCAATGACAAAATTGATGAACACAAAATCAAAGCTACTGCGATAAATGACAAACGAATTCTAAGACATGACGCTAAAGTTTATTGTACTTTTTTCGCACTAGAAGGTAACGTCGCTTCTCCATTTCAATTTTATTTAACGGATTCTTCGAACCATTTTGTAAGTGGAGTAGTTTACTTTAACTCTACACCAAACTACGACTCACTAAAGCCAACGTTGGACTATTTACAAGTAGACCTGGATGAATTTATTCAAACTTTTGAATGGAAATAAGATCGATACACCTCAGTTTAGGCTCAAACCTAGGAAATAAAATCGAAATTCTCTCAAAAGCCATTCAACTGATAGATCAAAATATCGGGGAGGTTATTAAAACATCATCGGTGTATGAAACAGAGGCGTTGGGATTTGAAACCAAAGAATTATTCAACAATTGTTGTATAGAAATCAAAACTTCACTTCAACCAATTCAACTTCTTCAATCCACTCAACTCATTGAGCAAAAAATCGGTCGAATTAAAACAAAAAAAGACGGGTATGAATCAAGAAAAATAGACATCGATATCATTTTCTACGGGAGTGAAATTTTTTCAACAGGAAAACTTACTGTCCCTCATCCTCACTTCAGAGAACGAAATTTTGTTTTGTATCCTTTAGAGGAAATCGCTCCAAATAAAATTGACCCTATAAAACAACTAACGATTTCTCAATTAAAAAAAAATAGTCTGGATTTTTCATGGATTAATCGGTTAAAAGCACAAATTTCTATAGAAAATTAAAAATGAGCATTAAAAGCCCTTATTATGTTAACTATTTTATGTATTATTGCAGTTGAAAATTGAAATAGACTATTATTAAGAAGTATTATGAAAAAGCAAACCGTAAAAGTTTTAACATTCTTTGTTGCTACTGGAGTATTAGCTACAGGATGTAATTTATTAAAAGATGTTGAGTACACTGCAACACCAGACCCATTAGAGATGCACGGTGATTCAGTAAGAATCAAAGTTGACATCACTTTCCCAGAGAAAGGAATCAATAAAAAAGCTGCTGCTGAAATCGTACCTATGTACGGAACGCATGCACTTAAGCCATTGAGAGTTCAAGGTGAAAAAGCAACAGGCAATGGAGAAGTTGTACAATACAAAGCAGGTGGAACAATCACTTACACTGATGTTATTGCTTATTCTCCAGACATGGAAGCAGTAGATTTGACTGCAACAGGAAAAATTTATAAAGGAACAAAAGAGAAAGGAGATATTCCTGAAACTAAAATTGCTGATGCAACTATCATTACTCCTTTATTAGTAAATAAAGATTTTAAAGTAATCATCGCTAAAGATGAATTCCAAAGAGTAACTGAAGAAAACTTTACTGCTGTCATCAATTACGATAAAGGAAAGTCAGTTGTTAAATCTAAAGAATTAAAAGATGACGACATCAAAGCATACGAAGCGTTTTTATCAAATGCACAATCTGATGCTAAAGTTGAAATCAAATCTGTAAACATTACAGGTTATGCTTCTCCAGAAGGTGAAGAAGATAAAAACAATACACTTTCTACTGACCGTGCAAATTCTGCAAAAGAATCTTCAGTGAAGATTGCGAAAAATGCAAAAAATGATACAATCCAAACTGACGGAATGTACAAATTGAATGGTTCTGGTGAAGATTACGATGGTTTCAAAGTAGCTTTAGAGAAAGACTCTACAATGAACGAAGATGACAAAAACTTAGTTCTACGTGTATTAGAAACAATTTCTAGTCCTGCTGATAGAGAGCAAGCAATGAGAGATATGGGTAAAACTTTTACTTACTTAGACAAAAACATCTTCCCTTCTTTACGTCGTGCTGAGATGATTACTGTTTATGACCAAACTGGTTTCTCTGATGAAGAATTAAAAGCATTATCTGTTTCTAATCCTGACACATTAACTGTTGAAGAATTATTATTTACAGCAACTTTAACTGAAGATTTAAACGAGCAATTAAGATTGTTTACTTTAGCTGAAAACAACTATCCTGAAGATTACAGAGGAGCAAACAATGTTGGTGCTGTATTGTACAAACAAAATAAAGTTGCTGAAGCACAAGCTAAATTTGAAAAAGCAAACGGTATTCAAGATAATCCAGTTTCTAAGAATAACTTAGGTGCTATCGCTGGATTAGATGGAGATAGAACAAAAGCAATGGATTTATTCAATGAAGCTGACGGTTCTGGAGATGAAGTAAACTACAACAAAGGAATCATCAACATTCAAGATGGTGATTACGATGATGCTGCTTCTAACTTAGGAGATGATGCTTCTTGCAATAAAGCTTTAGTACAAGTTATCCAAGATAACGCTGCTGGTGCAATTGAAACAATTGACAATTCTGACGATGCTGAAACGGCTCAAGGATACTACTTGAAAGCAATTGCAGCTGCTAAATCTGATGATTTAAAGAAAATCGTTGACAACTTGAAAAACTGTTTTGCTAAAGATGCTTCTTATAAAGCAAAAGCAATAAAAGATAGAGAGTTTATCAAATATCTTGAAAATGCAGCATTTACTGCAATAATGTAAGATTACAATACTTATTAAAAGCTCCGATTGAAATTCAATCGGAGCTTTTTTTTGCTCTAAAATCAACAAAAACTACCGTTCAGTATTCAACCCTAAAATAGTTCATTCTTTGAGAGGGATTTATTATCTTTATACAAAACTATATCATGAAAACATTTATCTCTGTCATCTCTGCTTTTACACTAGTCCTAATTTCATTTACTTCTTCGGCGCAAAATGACAACTCTAAAGTTTGTTTTAAAAGAGACCACTTTTCGAACAATCAATTAAAAAGCAATTCACTTTCTGTAGCCAAAATCGCAGAGACAGAAAGGTATGATGTTCACTTTTATGCATTAGATGTCGCAATGAATAATCTAGTAACTGATATTGCAGGAACAGGAGAAATTCACGGTGTAGCAAAAGAAATGTTAGATTCTGTGCTTTTTGAGCTATTCCCTACTTTTACAATAACAGACATTCGATTAAACGGAACATCTACTCCATATTCTAGAAATAATTCTGCAATTAAAGTTCCTGTAAACTTAACGACAGGACAGAGTTTTAAAATTGAAATAGATTACAATGGAACACCACCAAGTGCAGCAACAAATCCCTTGGGTGGCTCGGGAATGACAAACGCAACGTCTGGAAGTTGGGGTAACCAAGTTACCTATTCTCTTTCAGAACCTTTTTCAGCATACGAATGGTGGCCATGTAAACAATCTTTAACGGACAAAGCTGATAGTTGTTCAATAAAAGTTACTGTACCAACAACATGTAAAGCAGGATCAAATGGAGTTCTAGAAAATGTAGTTGACCTTGGAAATGGTACAACACGCTATGAATGGATGCACAGACATGCAATCGATTATTACCTAATCTCCGTTGCAGTTGCTGAATATGTAGAATATAATGTTTATGCAAATCCAACTGGTGCATTAACACCCGTTTTAATTCAAAACTTCATCTACAACAATCCTCAGACATTGCCTACTTTTCAAAATGATATTGACGAAACTGTTGACTTCATGGAATTATTCGCCAATCTATATGGATCTTACCCTTTTGATGACGAGAAATACGGGCATTGTATGGCACCCTTAGGTGACGGAATGGAACATCAAACAATGACAACTCAAGGCTGGTTCAACAAAGGATTAACTTCTCATGAATTAGGTCATCAATGGTGGGGAGACAATGTTACATGTGCTTCTTGGGCTGATATTTGGGTCAATGAAGGATTTGCAACCTATAGCTCTTATTTAATGCTAGAAAACCTGTACCCAAATGAGACAACTACTGACATGAACAGTAAACATGCAAACATAAAAAGTTCTCCAGGTGGAAGCGTTTGGTGTTTAGATAGTTTAAATGAAGGTCGGATTTTTAGCGGACGTTTAAGTTACGATAAAGGTGCAGCAATTATTCATACCTTCCGATTTCTCGTAAATGACGACCAAATTTTCTTCAATACCTTAAAACAAATTCAAACAGATTTTACGGATAGTACCATCCATGGAATTGTTGTTCGAGATTACCTTTCCAATGCTTCAGGTGTCGATTTAACCAACGCATTTAACGAATGGTATTTTGGTGAAGGTTTCCCAACTTATTCTGCACGATGGAACATGGTCGGAAATGATTTCTTATTAGAAATTAATCAAACAACTTCTAGTTCTACCCCATTATTCACAAATGAACTAGAATTAAGACTTTCTAGACAAAGTACAAACGACACCATTATTCGTATACCAATTTCAAACAACACACAACAATATTCAATCCCGGACTTAGGCAACGTGATTCAATTGAGTCAAATTGACCCGAATAATTGGATAATCAATAACCAAGGTGCAATAACGCACGACCAGAATTTCACTGCAGTTGGACTAGATGAAATAAATAAAAATATAGAATTTTCAATCTCCCCAAACCCTTCTAGTGGTGTGTTCAAAATTGAAGCGAACCAAGAAGGTATAATTGAAGTAAGCGTATATGATTTAAACGGTAGAAACATTTCTTCATTTACTTTTTCTAAGGATAGTTCATTCGATCTTTCTCAAGAAGAAAATGGATACTATATTGTACATTTAACAAATGAGTCTGGAGCAAAGATTGTAAAAACAATAGTAAAACAATAATTAAAAAGCTAAATCGACGATTATAATATCTGTCAAGTTCTCATTTTATGATTTTACCTTCTAACAAGTACAATTTTTTGCTTTACCACAAGTAGGACAAACAACATAAATGTTTTCTGTGAATTTTGGAGAAACGACGAATTGCTTGTCGTTAATTTTAATCGTTGTCAATGAATCAAATTCTTCCAACTGAATTATTTTGATGGTGTCATTTATTTTTAACCCTAGCTTATCCAAATATTGTAAAAAATCAGACGAATTATCTTTCACAGCAACAACTCTACAAGACTCATTCACTTCAACTTCTGATAATGTTTTTCGGAAAGGAATAAAAATTTCTCCCTTGCTATTTGGGATTGCATCTCCATGAGGATCAAAACTAGGGTATCCTAGTAATTTATCTAGTCCATTAATCAACTTTTCTGAATGTATGTGCTCTAAATCTTCTGCCAATTCGTGAACTTCATTCCAAGAAAAATCGAGCTGATCGTGTAAGAAAGTTTCCCACAAACGATGTCTTCTCACAACAAACATCCCCAACTTTTCACCAGAATCGGTCAATGATATTTTGCCATATTTTTTATAATTTACAAACGATTTTTCTTTCAAACGTTTCACCATATCAGTAACAGTAGCAGGTTTCACATTCAATTTACTCGCCAATTTATTCACACCAACTTCTTTCGAACCTACTTCAAAACCAGTTAACTGAACCAATGCTTTTAGATAATTCTCTTCTGTAAACGATAACATAAAACAAAATTAACAAAATTAACCATATAAAAATTGTTAGATTAGTCTAACTTTATTAGTTTTACATCCTAAAACAAACTTTATGTGGAATGAACTTACAGAATGGTTTAAAAGTATTGACCCAATATTAGCCGCATTAGTTGCTACGACTTTCACTTGGCTAGTCACTGCTTTTGGGGCGGCTTTTGTCTTCTTCTTCAAGACAATGAACAGAACGGTTCTTGATGTAGCATTAGGGTTTACCGGTGGAGTTATGGTTGCTGCAAGTTTCTGGAGTCTTTTGAATCCTGCGATAGAGTTATCAGGAGGAAGTTGGGTTCCAGCAGCAATTGGCTTTATGATGGGAGCAATGTTTCTTTTTGGATTAGATAAAATCCTCCCTCATTTACACATTAACTTCAATAAAAATGAAGCTGAGGGACCTAAGACAAAATGGAACAAAACAATGCTACTTGTTCTTGCCATAACATTACATAACATTCCAGAAGGGCTTGCTGTTGGTGTATTATTCGGAGCAGTTGCCGCAGATTTACCAGGCGCAACCATTGAAGCTGCTATGATATTAGCTATTGGAATTGGAATACAGAATTTCCCTGAAGGTTTTGCAGTTTCAATGCCACTAAGAAGACAAGGAATGAGCAGGAAGAAGAGCTTTTTCTTTGGACAACTTTCTGCGATAGTTGAACCTATTGCAGGTGTACTTGGAGCTTGGGCAGTATTTACTTTTACGCCTATTCTCCCCTATGCCTTAGCTTTTGCAGCAGGAGCTATGATATTTGTTGTTGTGGAAGAGGTTATTCCAGAAACTCAGAGAGATAAAAACACCGATTTGGCCACACTAGGTTTTATGGTAGGATTTGTAGTAATGATGAGTTTAGATGTAGCATTGGGGTAAGTTTTCTATTATTTAATTCGAATTCTCTTTCAGCATTGGAATTACACAAAGAATGAATTATATATCCATGGGAATTAGTTGGCTCATTCTTTAATTGTATCTTTCTTTGGGTACTCCAGTCTTTTCCAATCAGCATCTCCAGATTCGTTCAAAACTCGTTTAAACTTCCGCGAACTTGTCACTCGAGAATACGCGTTAAAATGCCACCATTCACTTGGAATGTTACGAAAACCTTCTTTTCGCATCACTTTTCGTAATAATTTCCGATTCTCCCATTGCTGAATCGTCAATTCTCCTGTCTGTAAGAATTTAGACTCCAAACTTGGAAAAGCAATTTTATTGAACTCGTCATACCCTGCTCCCATATCGAGAATATTTCCAGAAGAATCAACAATCGTTAAGTCAACAGCCGCACCATAATTATGTACTGAACCTCTCACAGGATTTGAGACAAACTTCCCTCTTTGATTTACAGGAATAGAATCCAATGCATTCCACATTTCAGTTTGAACTTGTAAAGGTCGAACACCATCATACACCAATAAAGAATAACCTGGGCGAATAGAATCTAAAAAATATTGACAAGCCGACAACCGATTGGCTACTTCAACATTTAAGTATATTTTTGAAATTGTATCATACAACTTCACCCTCATAAAGTTATCTGTAGTAGCATACTTCACATCTACTTTTATTTCAGTATTTACGCTTTTAATGTCAACTAAATCATTCACCCAAAAAATAGAATCAATCCTTTCAATCAAAATCTGTTCTTGATATTCTTTTTTTACTTCACGTCTCAATTCTTCATTCACCAAAGAATCATTTACACCATCATCTATTTTTGAAGTAGACGTTTTCTCTACGCTTTCTTTGCATGCTAAAAATAGAATTGGAAAAAGTAAAAATATTTTATTCATAAATAAGTTCTTCAATGGTCAAAGAATTAATAATATTTGATAAATGAAAGCATTTTCTGCGACATTCTATTTATTTTTGCTAAAAAATCTAAATAAGACGAGCATGCCAAGTATATCAAACAAAGCTGTTAAAATGCCTGAATCACCAATTCGTAAGTTGGTGCCATTCGCAGAGAAAGCAGGAGCAAAAGGACTTAATGTGTACCATTTAAACATCGGTCAACCGGATATTGAAACACCAGAAGTTGCCTTAAATGCAATAAAGAATATGGATGAAAAAGTGATTGAATATTCTCATTCTGCAGGTTTTCAGTCATACAGAGACAACTTGGCAAAATATTATCAAAAAAGTGGCGTAAATGTCAATTCTGAAGAT
Source organism: Bacteroidota bacterium (assembly GCA_024280155.1). GTDB lineage: Bacteria > Bacteroidota > Bacteroidia > Flavobacteriales_D > Crocinitomicaceae > UBA4466. The sequence continues at coordinate 7,686 of JAJRQQ010000079.1, read as the reverse complement.
ATTATTATTACAACAGGTGGCTCTGAAGCGTTGACTTTTGGATTTATGTCAACTTGTGATACAGGAGATGAAGTCATCATTCCTGAACCATTTTATGCAAATTATAATGGCTTTGCAGTTGCAGCAGGTTTAAATGTTGTACCTGTTACCGCTTCAATTGAGAACGGATTTGCATTACCTCCAATTTCTGAAATTGAGAAAAAAATTACTTCGAAAACAAAAGCAATCGTCATTTGCAACCCAGGAAATCCAACTGGATATTTATATGCAAAAGAAGAATTGGAACAATTGAGAGACATTGTTTTAAAACATGATTTATTTTTATTTGCAGACGAAGTGTACAGAGAATTCTGTTATGACGGGGCTGTACCTCATTCTGTGATGAATTTAGAAGGCATCGACAATAATGTCATCATGATTGACTCTGTTTCAAAAAGATATTCGATGTGTGGTGCAAGAATTGGTTGTATTGTTTCAAAGAATAAGGAAGTGATGGCATCTGCGATGAAGTTTGCACAAGCTCGATTGTCTCCTCCAACGATAGATCAAATTGCATCCGAAGCAGCTTTAAAAACACCTCAATCTTATTTCGATGATGTTGTTGCAGAATATGTTGAACGTAGAAATATTATGGTTGAAGGTTTAAACAACATTCCGGGAGTATTTTGCCCAAAACCGAGTGGTGCTTTTTACTGTGTTGCAAAATTCCCCGTAGATGATGCTGATAATTTTTGCCAATGGTTATTGGAAGAATTTGATTACGAAGGTGCAACAGTAATGATGGCGCCAGCAAGTGGATTTTACTCTACAAAAGGAGAAGGGAAACAGGAAGCTAGAATTGCTTATGTTTTAAATCAAGATGCGTTGAAAGCTGCAGTAAAATGTTTAGAAGAAGCTTTAAAAGTATATCCAGGAAGAATTTAAGAAAAAAACATATAAAAAAAGGCTCATGTAAATTATTCATGAGCCTTTTTTATTCACTTAGATTTTAAAAGCTTTTCAATACCACTCTATTTCTTTTCAATTCAATCATTCCTTTAGACTCCATTTGCTTCAAAAGACGAGAAATAACGACCCTTGATGAATGTAAATCTTCTGCAATTTGCTGATGTGTATGGCGGATTTCTAAGCTACCCATTAATTTCGCTTGATCCTTCAAATATTTATCCAATCGTTCATCCAATCGCATAAAAGCAATCGCATCAATCGTCTCCATCAATTCAGAAATTCGAACATGATAACTTTCTAAAATATATTGTCGCCAAGAAGCATAACGATTCATCCAGTCTTCCATGTAATGATTAGGAATCATTAGAATAATTGAATCCTCCATAGTCGTTGCTTTAATTTCACTTTTACTTTGTCGAACACAACACTGAAGTGTCATAGCGCAAGTATCCCCTTGTTCAATGTAGTAAAGCAACAATTCATCTCCATCTTCATTTTCACGAGAAACTTTGACTGCACCTTGTATGATAAAGGGGATACTCAAAATTTCCTCTCCTGGATCCATGATAACATGTCCACTATCCACCTTTCTAATTTTACCAACTTTATAGATTTCTTCTAGAAGTGCTTTGTCAAATAAAAAACCAATTTGTTCTTTAATGAGTGCTTTTTGATTTTCGTTCTCTATCATACTTTATGAAAAAATTTGCCCAAATTATTTTAGACAAAGCATAAAGATAAGGAGTTAATAATATAGTTGAAGAAATAATGATAAAAATTTGCATACCAACTGAAACATTTTCGAAAAAAAGATTGAATGAAACCCATAAAGTAACAAACAAAGCAACAGTTAAAGCATACGAAACATACATAGCACCATAATAAAACCCAGGTTCTTTTGAATACCTAATTCCACATTCAGAACATTTTTCATGAATTTCACCTGCTTTTTTAAGATCGTATGGGGTAGAAATAAAAAAACCTCCTTCTTGACATTGAGGACATTTCATTTTTAAAACACTGTAGAGAATCGTTCCTTTTTTTAACATGGTATAAGTTTTATGCAAGATTTGAACATCTTATAAATGGAAGAGCAATTATAGTAACAAATAAGGAATTGTTATTTAACTTCTAGACAAACGAATAATCGCCTCGCGATCGACAATCTCAATTTTACGTGCATGCGTTTTAATTAAGTTATCGTCTTTAAAATCTTTCAACAACCGAATCAATGTTTCTGTTGCTGTTCCAACAAAATTAGCTAAATCTTCTCGTGAGAAATTAATCATCTCACCTTTATAAAGATCATCTAAAAAGATTAATGAAAAAGCCAAACGTTCTCGAACTGATTTCTGAGCCATATTGGTGATGAAAGTTGCTCGATCAGCTAACTCTGTTGACAATTCTTTCATTATTCCATTTCGAAGAGTAACATTCGTATCTACAAGGTTTAAGAAATCTGATTTGCTAATAAAGCAAATATTACATTCTTCTAAAGTTGTTGCAGAAACGCGAAAAGGCTCTCCACTAAACATTGCCCTAAAACCAACAATCTCACCCTCATTCGCAATGTGAATTATCTGCTCTTTACCTTCTTCTCCGATGGTATAAACTTTTACTTTCCCTTTATTCAAACAAAAAACACCTCTTGGTATAGAACCTTCAAGAAAAAGGGATTGATTCTTTTTATAAAACGAGCATGTTTTAAGACTGTTCACATCACTCACACCTGCTTCGCATAGATTCTTAAACAAAGAATCTTTTCTTACCAAACAGTTCTGACAAGTAACAAATTTATGTGATTTATCGAGCATTAAATTTCATTTTCCCCAAATATAATATAAAAAAGTTGCATTCTCTTGTAATGATTTTCATTTTCCCCTTTTTCTTGATTAACTTTGTTGAAATAAAAAAATCAATTTGTGAAAAACATCATTGAAAAATACAACGTCCCTGGACCAAGATACACCTCTTACCCAACTGTTCCTTTCTGGAAGAGCCCAGTATTAAATGTATCAGATTGGCTAAAGACAATTTCCCATAATTCATCTGTTTTTCAAACAAATGGAATGAGTTTATATATTCACCTACCCTATTGTGAAAGTCTTTGCACTTTTTGTGGATGTCATAAAAGAATAACAAAGAATCATGCTGTTGAAGAACCATATATTGACGCAGTGATAAAAGAATGGGAATTATATAAAAAAGAATTTAATTTTACTCCAGACATTAAAGAATTGCATTTCGGAGGAGGTACACCTACCTTTTTTGCCCCCGATGAATTAATCCGATTAGTAAAAGCTATTTTTAATTCAAATTCAATCGACCCAGAACACGCCGAATTAAGTTTTGAAGCACACCCGAATAATACTTCTCAAGAGCATCTTGAAAAATTGCACACTTTTGGATTCCGTAGATTAAGTCTTGGGATTCAGGACTACAGTCCAACCGTTCAACAAGCCATTAATCGAATACAACCTTTCGAAGAGGTTAAAAAGGTACATGAATTAGCTAAAAATACAGGATATAAATCAATTAGTCACGACCTCGTTTTCGGATTACCGAAGCAAAAAATGGAAGACATTATTGATACAGTAACGAAAACCTTAGAACTACGACCAGATAGAATTGCTCTATACAGCTATGCACATGTTCCATGGATAAAAGGAAATGGACAGCGTGGTTATGACGAATCTGACTTACCTCAAGACAGTGAAAAAAGAGCACTTTATGAGAAAGCAAAAGCGATGCTTGAAGCAGAAGGATATATCGAAATTGGAATGGATCATTTTGCTTTAGAACATGACGATTTAGCCATTGCGTTTAAAAACAAAAATTTGCACAGAAACTTCATGGGTTACACAACTCAGAATACAAACTTCTTGCTTGGACTTGGAATGTCTGCAATATCTGACAGTTGGTTTGGTTTTGCTCAAAATGAGAAAAAGACCGAAGAATATATGAAAATTGTAAACAAAGGCATTATTCCAATCTTCAGAGGGCATATTCTTAGTGAAATTGATTTAGAAATCAGACGCTATATCCTCGATTTAATGTGTCATTTCGAAACTGAATTTAATACCGAATCAAAAAACATAAAACTACACAGCGATATTAAAAACCGTTTGAAAGAAATGGTCAAAGACGAGTTGGTCATTATAAATGGAAACAAAGTCTCTATTACCGAGAAAGGAATTCCATTTGTTCGAAATTGCTGTATGGCTTTTGATCAAGATCTAGCCGATTCTCTTGAGCGTAAAAACATGTTCTCTAAGACGATATGAGTTCAAAAACTTGCTACCATTGCGGGGATGATGTCATTGGAAAAGGCATTGAGTTAAACGATAAATTTTTCTGCTGTAACGGTTGCAAAAGTGTATATCAACTTCTTTCTGAGAATCATTTGGATGGTTTTTACGCATACGAATCACAAGCAGGTGTCAGACCTCAAAATTCTGACAATCAAAAATACGCCTTTTTAGACGTTGAAGATATTCGGATAAAATTCATCGACTTCGAAGATAAAAACACGACGCATACTACATTATTTCTCCCTGAAATTCATTGTTCCTCTTGTATTTACTTATTGGAAAACATTCACAAGATTGAAAGTCGAATCATTTCTTGTCAAGTTAATTTTGCAAAAAGAGAAGCCGCGATTATTTTCTCTAAAGAAATGAAACTGTCTGAGTTAGCTAATATTCTGACAAAAATAGGATACGCACCAAATTTCGGAAACAGAGAGGAGCATAAAAAAAAACAAAGTAAAACTTATCTATACAAACTTGGCGTAGCCGGATTTGCTTTTGGGAGCATCATGTTATGGACGTTTCCCGAATATTTCGGTATTGAAAAAACAAACCCTGAAATCAGACAATTCTCCGCCTACCTTGCGTTTATTGTTTCAATCCCTGTCATCCTTTATTCTGCCAATGAATATTTCATCTCCGCTTTTAGAGCAGTTCGCTACAAAAGTATCAATCTAGACGTCCCCATTTCCTTGGGCATCTTGGCTTTATACTTTCAAAGTGTTTACAAAATATTCTCTGAAGGTGGAACGGGTTACATTGACAGCTTCGCTGGTTTCGTGTTTTTCTTACTAATCGGCAAATGGTTCCAAAGCAAGGCTTATCAATCGCTATCTTTTGAGCGAGATTATACGGCTTATTTTCCAGTTGCTGTTACTCGAAAGACAGGAGCAGAGGAAGAAATTGTGGAAATCGATAAAATTAAAATCGGAGAATGCATTGTTATTCGAAATCAAGAAGTCATTACTTGTGACTCAAAACTTCTTTCAGAGAGCATTAAAATTGACTATAGTTTTGTTACTGGTGAATCCATACCTATCACAAAACACAAAGGCGACTTTATTTATGCTGGAGGGAAACTTGTGGGAAAGAAAAGTGAATTTACTGTAGAAAAAGAAAGCACTCGGTCACATTTAACACAATTATGGAACGAAGTCAATAAAGACTAAAAAAAGGACAAATCAAAAGAAGACAAACTCTCAGCCTATTTTTTATACGGTGTTTTAATTATTTCAACGATAGCAGGGATTGCTTGGTTTAACTTTGATTCAAGTCGCACGACAGAGATCGTAGTTTCTGTATTAATTGTCGCTTGCCCATGCGCACTTGCACTTTCTAAACCTTTTACCTACGGCAATATTATGCGAACCCTAGGTCGGAAAGGAATGTACCTCAAATCAAATGAAGTCATTGAGAAAATTAACGAAACCACTGATATTGTCTTTGACAAAACCGGTACGCTGACAACGGGAAGCTCAAACCATGTCCAATTTATTGGAAAAACATTGACACAAAGAGAAATCAATACGATACTACTCCTTGCTAATTCGTCTACACACCCACTATCGAAATCAATTGTTCGTTATTTAAAACCTAATTCGTCTAATTCTGAATATGAGCTCTCTAATTTCAACGAATTCGAAGGCAAAGGAATAACAGGTCGAATTAACGGAGAAGAAATAAAAATTGGTACTTCTTCTTTCACCAAAAGTACAAACATCAATGATGAAAACTTAACCATTTCTTACGTTTCTATTGACCATAAAGAAGTAGGACACTTTGTTTTTGAGAGTGAATTTCGACCGGGAATCATTCCTCTATTAAATGAGCTAAGCATTAACTATAACGTTCACATACTATCAGGTGACAAAGACAGAGACAAAGCACAATTACAAAAGGAAACCAACAATTCATTAGAGTTGCACTTTCGTCAAACTCCCAAAAACAAATTAGACTACATTGAAAACATCCAAAAGGAAGGACGTAAAGTAATGATGGTCGGCGATGGTCTTAATGATTCTGGAGCGCTTGAAACAGCGAATGTTGGAATAGCTATTTCTGAAGATATATTTCGATTCTCTCCGAAATCAGATGCAATTCTCGAAGCATCAAAAATAGGTTTTATGAACCGATTTATAAAAACATCCCTTTACTCGAGGCTAGTACTGAAAATCTGTTATTCTTTTTCTATTTTATACAATATAGTTGGGCTAGGGTTTGCAGTAACAGGATACTTAACACCATTAACAGCTGCAATACTAATGCCGACGAGTTCTATCAGTATTGTTTTAATCAGTACAATACTCGCTCAAAAGCAGCACCGTTAAGAAATGTTAATTTTTATTTCAATTTAAAAACGATTATTGAAATAAAACTGACTAAAATCATGTTTCTAATTGAGGAATTAGATTACTTTTGTCATACATTTGTCATAAGATTAAACTTTACAGTCTAATACAAAGGGAAAAATGGGAATTATTTATTTAATGTTAACCGTAAGTTTTATCATAGCCATTGTGTTTTTGATAGGCTTTTTTTGGGCAACAAAGAATGGACAATTCGACGATGATTACACCCCTTCGGTTAGAATGTTATTTGATGACGAAGAATTAAAAAAAGAAACAAATACAAATACAAATAAGAATGGAAATCGAAAAGTTTAGTTACGACAATAAGATCGTAAGGGATTTTGCATATGCTACCATCATTTGGGGTATCATCGGTATGCTTGTAGGATTAACTATAGCTACACAATTGGCTTGGCCAGATTTTTACAATGAATACTTACCAATTAGTTGGTTGTCATTTGGTCGTTTAAGACCTTTACATACGAATGCAGTTATTTTTGCATTTGTTGGAAATGGTATTTTTATGGGAGTTCATTACTCGCTACAGAGACTGTTAAAAACACGTATGTGGAGTGATAAATTGAGTAAACTCAACTTCTGGGGTTGGCAATTTATTATTGTTTGTGCTACAGTTACCTTACCCTTAGGTTTCTCAACGAGTAAAGAGTATGCTGAATTAGAATGGTGGATTGATATATTAATTGCGCTAATTTGGGTAGTTTGGGGTCTTAACATGTTCATGACAATCATGAACAGAAGAGTTAAGCATCTATATGTTGCTATTTGGTTTTACATCGCAACATTTGTGACTGTAGCAATCTTGCACATCTTCAACTCATTTGAACTTCCTGTTTCTTTCATGAAAAGTTACTCATGGTACGCAGGTGTACAAGATGCACTAGTACAATGGTGGTATGGTCATAATGCGGTTGCATTTTTCTTAACAACACCTTATTTAGGTTTGATGTATTACTTTGTACCGAAAGCTGCAAATCGTCCAGTATATTCGTATCGTTTATCGATTATTCACTTCTGGGCATTGATTTTCCTTTACATTTGGGCTGGTCCTCACCACTTATTGT
>JAJRQQ010000078.1 GCA_024280155.1 Bacteroidota bacterium | reverse complement strand
TATATCAAAGACTACGAACCAATGTCTAATCCTGTTTCTGGAATTTTTATTGCAGCACAAGAGTTCCCTAAAGAATTGATTGCAGAATGATTGAAATTTCAAATCTTAGTGTCAAATACAATGATTTGGTTCTAGATGATGTCAATTTAATTTTTAAAGACGATGCAATCTATGGAGTAATTGGTAAAAGCGGTTCAGGAAAGACGACATTATTGAAAACAATCGCAGGATTGATCGACTTTTATGAAGGTGAGATTCGTTTTGAAGGAAAAATAATTGTAGGACCAAAAAATCGGTTAATTCCAGGTTATGATGAAATCCAATTGGTTAATCAAGATTTTGGTTTAGACTTATATCATACGGTTTACGAAAATGTAAAAGAGAAAATACTTTCTCGTGACAAGAAACTTCAGAAAGAATTGATTGATGAATTTTTGGAGCTGGTAGAATTGACTTCAATAAAAGATAGAAAGGCTAAACTGTTGTCCGGTGGTGAGCAGCAGAGATTGTCGATTGCTCGAGCATTGGCATGTGAACCGAAAGTATTATTGTTGGATGAACCTTTTGTTCATTTGGATCAAAGACTTCGTTGGAAAATACTTCAATATTTAAAAAAGATTAAAAGTGAATTCAACCTACTTATTGTTCTTGTATCGCATGATGGTGCCGAAATAATGGGATTTGCAGATCGAATTATTCATGTTGAAAATAAGGTGATTGTACGTGAGGACATAATAAAAAATATTTATTACTCGCCAGAAAGTAAGTCCCAAGCAGAATTGATGGGGGAGATAAATGAAATAGAAATTGAGGGGGAAACAGTTTTATTCCGCCCGAATGAATATTCTTTGGAGAATACAAATTTTAATGTGAAATTTGACCTTTCGACGGATATTGGGATGGTGGTTTTGAATTATTTTTATACAGATAAAAAGGAGAGAATATTATTGACAAGCCGGGAGGAAATGAAAGGTGTAACTAAAATTAGAATTAAGAGATGAATTTTAAAGTGATGAAACGTTTTTTATTGATTAAGTCAACATTTATTGAATTTTGTCAAGAAAAATCAATGAGACATGGAGCTGCTTTGGCATATTATGCGATGTTGGCATTGATTCCAATCCTTTATTTGAGTGTGACTTTTGTCGGAAAGTTTTTTGGAGAAGAAGTTGTTTTGGAATTGATTGGTGAAATGTTGCGTGAGGATGTTGGCTTGTCTGATCCTAGCGAAATTCTAAGTTATCTCGATAAAGTTGAGTTTATTAAAGGAGAACTTTATTTACAAATAATTGGTTTTTTCGCCCTTTTAATGTCATGTACAGTGATTTTTAATTCCCTAAAAGGGAGTATCAATGATTTTTATGGAATAAAGCCAGTTGATGTGCCTAAAACTAAATTAGTGTTACGTTCAATTATTTCTAGGTTAATTTCTATTCTTTTTATTTTTGGTATAACTCTCTTTTTTATACTACTTTATTTTACTGAGCCTCTTTTACTGTCGTTTGGGCAAACGCTTTTTGAAGGAGTATCTATTGTAGAATATGCTTTCTTAACTATAGCAAAACATGGCGTACCTATCTTGACCAATTGGTTTATTTTTACATTTATCTTTAAATTTCTAACTGATGGTGTGGTTGACTGGAAGATGGCACGACAAGGGGCTTTGTTGACAAGTGTACTGTTGTATTTCGGTCAATTATTCATTAAATTCTACTTGTCCAATTTCTTTTTCGGTGCAATTAGTGGTGGTGTTGCAGGGACAATACTCGTTCTACTTGTTTGGGTTTACTACTCTTCTCAAATTATCTTTTTTGGCGCAAAATATATCGCTGTTTTATCTAGGATGAAAGGTAAAACAATCTTTTATCGTTAATAATTTTATTTATTCTTGTATCATTCGAATTAATTGATTAATTTTCCGACATCATATTGATTAATATCTAAACAATGGAAATAGGTAATAACTTAAAATTATTAAGAAAACGAAGAAAGATGTCACAAGAAGATGTGGCAAAATCACTTAGTCTAACTCGAAGTTCATACTCGGGTTACGAAAACAATGTTGCTCAACCAAGTTTAGAAAACTTAATATTATTAAGTGATTTCTTTAAAATTTCGGTAGATGATGTTCTGAAGAAAGATTTTAGTGATTTCAATGAAAACCAATGGAAGGTTTTGGAAGAGGGGATAAATTCAGATGTGAAAGGACAAAAACTGCGTGTTTTAACGACAATGGTTGACGGGAATAATGAAGAGTTAATTGAACTAGTGAATGTAAAAGCAAGTGCAGGATATACCGCTGGTTATGCTGATCCTGATTATTTGAAAGTTTGACCAACTTTTAATTTGCCTTTTTTATCTCGTGATCGAAAATACAGAACTTTCCCTATAAAAGGGGATTCTATGCCACCTGTTGTTCACGGGTCTTATGTTGTTGGAGAATTTATTCAGAATTGGATGACCATTCGTAATGGTACGCCTTGTATAATTGTAACAAAAGATGATGGTATTGTTTTTAAAGTGGTGCACAACATGATGGAGTCGAAGCAATCTTTTCAATTGTGCTCTACCAATACTTTTTATGAACCCTATTTGGTTCATGTAAATAATGTCGTTGAAATATGGAAGTTTGTGAATTATATCTCACCAGAATTGCCTGAGATAAAAATGGATGAAAATGATTTGTCAAAATCCCTGCAAAATTTACAGAAAGAAGTGTATGACCTAAAAGAAATGATTAAGGAAAAGCATTAAATTTAGTATAGACATTATCGGTCAAAGTAATTTTCTCATCTAAAATTAATGAGCGTAATTTCTCAGAAACGATTTCAGTAGAAATGTTCAATTCAACGCATATTGTGTTTAATTCACAGGGGAGAAGCAATTCTACTTTCTTCCAAAATGAAGAAATGCTTAATTCTTGATTAATTTGTCTTAAGCAGTTGTCACATTTTCCACAGTTATTGTTTGTGTTTTCGTTCGGATCAAAGTAGTTACGTATGAAATTAGCACGACAAACTTCTTTTGTGATGTAATCTGTTATTGCTCCTAGTTTATCTTTTTCAATTTTTTTCCGATTCAAATAAATCTCCGGTGAAATACTTAGATAACCATCCGGTAAACGTTCAGTAAGTAAAGTAACCTTTGGAAGGTTTGACTGATAGTTAATGTCAGCAACACCATGACTTTCTAAAAACCTAAATTGGGTATTTAATTCTTTACTTGATAGTTTAAGTCTTCTGGATAATTCATTTTCATCAACACTAATAAAACGATCGAAAATACCGGGGTAACTTCTCGTTAATAGCATGATTAACTGAGCAGTTCGTTCGTGAGCAACTTGAAATTTATAGATTGCAGAATTTCCAATGACAAATTTTAATCGGGTAGGGTGGAAACTATTCTCCGTAAAAGTAATTGTCTCATTTAACTGTAAAAGCTTAAGCGAGTGATATATTTCTGTGAAGGGTATGTTGAAAGCAGAATGAAATTTACGTATATCAAAATCATAGCTCTCATTTCCTCCAGAACCTGTTGCGATGGATAGAAAATTACAAACACTGTTGTAGATTTGTTTTACTCGATCAATTGGTGGGTATTTTATTTCCAATTGTTGGTGCATAGTTTTGAGGTCTTTTTGTTCCCAGAATGCAATGGCTAAAGCTTCATCCTCGTCCCGTCCGGCACGACCAGCTTCTTGGTAATACGCTTCAATGTTGTTCGGTATTTCATAGTGCAACACAAATCGGACATCAGATTTATCAATCCCCATTCCAAATGCATTGGTGGCAACCATGATTTTTAAATCTCCATCCATCCAATGCTCAAACATGTAACTTTTGTCTTCGTGCTTTAAACCGCCGTGGTAAAAACCTGCAGATAGTTTTAATGCTCTCAGTTGAGTCACAAGGAACTTAACACTTCTGCGTGTTTGGCAATAGATAATACCCGTTTGATCTTTGTGTGACTTACAATAATTAATGACTTCTCGAAGTTTATTCGTTGAATGAATAACTTGATAGGAGATGTTTGGTCGTGCGATACTTCCCTTAAATATTTTAGGCTTTTTTAATGCAAGCTGTTTAATGATATCTGCCTGAACTCGATCAGTTGCAGAAGCAGTGACCGCTATTATTGGTGTTTCCGAATGGATTTCTCGTAAAGTATTTATTTCAAGATAAGACGGACGGAAATCATGACCCCATTCAGAAATACAATGAGCCTCATCAACGACAATCAGACTGATTTTCATTTCTTTAAATCGTTCAATGAATAGGTTAGTTTTTAAACGCTCAGGGGAAGTGTAAAGGAATTTCATCTGTCCAAAGCGTGCATTGTCTAAAGTGATGTCAATCTCACGATAGGTCATAGAACTTGAAATCATTTCGGCATTAATCCCCCGTTTTTGTAGAGATTTCACTTGGTCTTCCATTAAAGCAATCAATGGCGAAATAACAAGAGTTAAACCTTCTCTTGCAATTCCTGGCACTTGAAAACAAATTGATTTACCTCCTCCAGTGGGGAGAATAGCAAGTGTATCGTGGCCGTATATTGAACTGTCAATAATATCCTCTTGAAGAGGTCTAAAAGACTTAAATCCCCAATATTTCTCCAGAATTGCTATACTTTTTGACACTTGATTGTTATTTACAACGAAAATAGATAAAAAAATGAAAATTGAACGAGTAAATCAAGATTGAATTCAACTTTGAATTCAATTTAAAAAACCGTATATTTGCATAACTAGAAAATGAGATATGATCAACGAAACACTTCCTATAAAAGTTAACAAAACAACTGAGTCAAGAATTAATCAAATCGATTGGGATAACCTGCCTTTTGGTAGAGAATTTTCAGACCATATGTTGGTGATGAATTATTCTGATGGAAAATGGCAAACTCCTGAAATAAAGAAGTTTGAATCATTGAAATTGCATCCAGCAACTTCTGCAATTCATTATGGTCAATCTATCTTTGAAGGAATGAAAGCTACACGTGCTGATAACGGTGATGTTTTATTGTTTCGTCCAGATATGAATGCGAAACGTTTTGCAGAATCTTGCGAGAGAATGTGTATGCCAGCTATTTCTGATGAACTTTTCGTTGATTTAGTGAGAAACTTGGTTGAAGTTGACAATGAATGGGTTCCGAAGAAAAAAGGTTATTCTCTTTATATTCGACCATTTATGTTTGCTACAGATGAATTTATTGGAATAAAACCTTCTGACAATTATTCTTTCATCATTTTTACTTGCCCTGTTGGCGTTTATTATACTAAACCAGTGAATGTAAAAATTGAAGAATTCTACACAAGAGCTTCTCGTGGTGGAGTAGGAATGGCTAAAACAGCCGGTAATTATGCTGCATCACTTTATCCTGCTAAAAAAGGACAAGAAGAAGGGTTTGATCAATTAATATGGACCGATGGTATTGAACATAAATACATTGAAGAATCTGGAACAATGAATGTTGTTTTTGAAATCGATGGAAAATTAATCTCTCCTGCAGAAGATACAGATACAATTTTAAAAGGAATTACGAAACGTTCTGTTGTTGAGGTTGCGAATCATTTTAATATACCTTTTGAAGAAAGAAAAATAACGGTTGAAGAGGTTATTGCAGCTCTTAGAGAAGGAAGGTTAACTGATGCTTTTGGTGCAGGTACTGCTGCAACAATTGCACCGATCGCTAAAATTGGTTTTAGAGGTGAACTGGTTGAAATTCCAACCAATAGTCCAAGAACATTCTCAACGAAAATTAAGAATTACCTCGATGATTTACAAGCAGGTAAGGAAAAAGATATTTTCAACTGGTTAGTAAAAGTTTAATTATTTCTACTTTCTTTCCTTTTAATATATGAATATTCATATATTTGCTTTTATTTAAAATCATTCTAAATAATGAAAATAATTCTCGCAGATAGTAATGAATTAACTTTAGCAGGACTAAGAGCAATTCTTTCTGTTGTCGATAATGTTGAAATTGTCGGAGATGCTAGAACGCAAGATGAATTAATAGATATGCTCTCTACTTTTGAAGTTGATGTAGTTCTTGTCGATTTTACAGCGAATGATTTCACCATTGATCTTATTTCAGATATTGCAATACAATATCCAAATATTAATATCCTTGCAATCACCCCGGAGCAATCAGCCAATGTTTTGGTAGATGCTTTGAAACTAGGAGTAACGAGTTACGTTAAGAAGGATTGTTCAATTAATGAGATTATTGATGCAGTAAAGGAGACTTCGCAAGGAAATAAATTCTTCTGCGGACAAATTGTAGAAACAATTCAAGAGGCAAATCTAAACATTGAAGATATCGATTATGAAGCATTCTCTTGTGATGCAGTTGTGATTTCAAAGAGAGAGCAAGAGATTATCATTTTAATATCTGAAGGTTATACAAATGGACAAATTGCTGAAATGTTATTCATTAGTAATCATACCGTAAATTCTCATCGAAAGAATATCATGGCAAAATTAGGTGTTAAAAATACAGCAGGTATTGTAATGTATGCCGTAAAAACAAACCTAATCTCACCAAATAAGTTTTTGTTTACATCAAATAATTGATTTTTTAGATTAGTGTCCGGTAAAATATTGTATACATTAGAGTTAAATCTTTCTTTACTTTTTTGCATCTCCAAAAAAAGTAACAAAAAAGTCTAGTGCTGTCATAAATTCAACGACCAAAATCATCCTCAATTCTAATTGAAACAAAACTCGTCATACCTCCTCAAACAGTTGTTTCAATTTACGAATTTTGCGGTGTTTTGGTGCCCGCTAAATTTATGAATGCACTTTTTAGTTCTTCGTAAATATTTTTATTTATTGCAATGATTTATAATTCGAAGCGAAATCTAAAAGTGCGTTGGCCTGTCGAAACAGCGGGCCGGAGGGGAGTGAATGATGAAAATCACAATAATTGCACAAAAGTGCTCCGTCATTGTGTTTGCAAAACACTTCTTTTGTAGGAATTATTGATTTTCATCAGAGCGCGTGGAAGCATTGTTTCGACTTGATTTTTTTATTTCTTTTTCATCAAGGAAAAAGAAAGTTTAATACTCTCATTGACTTAGAGGTATGATTTAGATAAAATCTGTATTTTTATCAGCCAATAATTGATTTTTTATTCTTATTTTGAACCAAAGAGACTTTGAAATGTACTCGTTCAAAATTATTAATATGAGATTATATTTTTTTCTGTTGTTTTTCCTTGCTTCATCCTTGGTTTTTTCTCAAGATTCGATAAGAAAAAAGATTGTTTATGAATCATCAAAAACATCTTCTGCAGAAGATGTTTTTCTAGCCAATAAAAATTTACATCGCCGTTCGTTAAGTCCGCAAGAACAAGAAGAATTGAATAACTATGTGGAACAGATGAAAGTTGCAGATGAAAATTCATTTGAACACAACTTTTATAAGTATTTATCAGGTCGTTATGATGTTTCGTTATTTTCTTATTTACAAAATGCAAGTCAATTAAAACCAAGGTCGCCTGAAGTTATTAAGCAGTTGGCTGCATATTACATAATCATTCTAGATAGTCTTCATGCTGCAGAAACATTGAAGATGATTTTTGAAGAAAATATTTTATCTGAATCACTTCTAGCGTATGGAGAAGATGTTCTAAATTCTACTTCTAAGAATGGAACGTTGATAACGCACGGAATAGAAGATACTTATGCCGTCGAATATTTGCAATTTACCAAAGGACTTCGAACGGATGTTCAAATAATTTCATTGGAATTGTTGCAAAGTTCTGCATATCGTGAATTTTTAAAAAATAAGGAGTATAATTTTCCAGAACAAGAAAGTATTGATACATCTTTCTTTACAGCTTTTGTAGAATTAAATGAAGATAAGAACATGTGTACAGCATTGACTGTTCCAAAAGAATATTTAATGAACATTTCACCAAACCTTTATACTACCGGATTGGTCATGAGGTATTCTACAAAGATGATTGATAATTTTAGTATCAATAAATATTTATGGAAATATCAGCTAAAGTATCTGATTTTGAAGAATAAAAATGATGTGAAATCACAAGAATTATCGTCAAACTATTTATTGATGCTTTTTCAACTTAGACATACATTTCAACTGAAGAATGAGAAAGATAATTTTGAAAAAGTAGATAAAATAATTGATGAAATAGGTGTCTTTTCGGGGAAACAAGAAGTAATTAATCGCCTCAAGTTGAAATATTAGTGAGAATTATTCGAAAGTCATATAAAAACTTGAAAGATGAAGATCTTTTGATTTCCTTAACAAAAGGGGATAAGAAATCTTTTGATGAAATTTACAATCGATATGCAGGGCAATTGCAAGGTTTTTTTATGCGGAAAATGTGGAATGATCGTGAAAAAGCAGAAGATTTTGTGCATGATATTTTTGCGAAAATTATCCGAAAACCTGAATCTTTTGATCCGACTAGAAATTTTAAAACTTGGCTATTTTCTGTTGCTAATAACATGTGTAAAAATGAATACAAGAAACAAGAAGTTCGAAAGAATACTTCCTCTGGATTGGATAATCATTATTCGCTAAAAGATGATAACTCAGATGTATTTAGACAAGTTCAAGATGTTGAATTTAAAGAACGTTTTGAAGTTGAAATTAACAGTTTAAAAGAAAAACACAAAAATGTATTTCATTTAAAATATATTGCAGGATTGTCTATAAAAGAGATTGCTGAAATAGTGAATGCAAGTGAAGGAACGGTAAAATCAAGACTATTTTATGCAACAAAATATTTAGCCGAAAAATTAAAAGAATTTAACCCTACTATAAATTATTAGATATGGTAAAAGATGAATTAGATATAATAATGAAAAAGTCTTTCTTTGAATTATCAACGGAAGAAAAATTGTCAATGAAAGAACTTTTTGCAACGGAGGATGAGTTCAATGAAATTAAATCCCTTTTTATTCAAATGGAAGGACTTTCATCAATTTCTCAAGCACCATCACCAAAGTTGAAAGATGGTTTAGATGAATTGTTTTATGAAAAATATCCAGCAAGCCAATCCAATCGTTTTTTGGCATTGATTGTTCCTAAAGAAAAACCTTTTTATCGTCAGCCGTTAATTCAATTTGCTGCAATCATTTTATTGTTGCTATGGATTGTTCCGATGTTTAATTCTCCGTTGGTTGAGGAAACAATCTCTATTGCAGAAAACAATAAAAAGGAGAATATGATTGAGGACAGAGAAGATTCTCAATTACCCAGTGGAAATGAAAATAAGGTTCTGATTGAAGAAGAGAGTGCTGATGATGTAATACCAACCCCTTCGGATGAACCTGAACAAGTTTTTATCAAAGAAAATAATCATAAAAAGAATAAATCTCAAACTGTAATGAGAAGTAAAGATGTGCAAAATCAACAGGAAAATACAGCAGAAATTCAAAATTCAGTAGAATTATCTTCAATTCACCCTGACGGTGTGTACAGAGGTGAAATAGAAAAAATAAACGCTGTTTCTATTGAAAAACAGGAGGATTTATTAGATGTTTTAACGGTTTCTTTTTAAGCGAAAACTATTATTGTTTAATATAAATTGCAATCTATTTGAATAAACTTTATTTTTGACAAGGTTAAATGAATTCATCATCAATGTTGTCGAATATCTTCTCTATCAGTAAAACACCCCAAAATGAATCTTCAAAATCATTTTTCACTCAACTCTATGATTATTTTTCATCATTAAGCTCGGAAGAACTTTCTGGGCAGCTGATTAAACTTTCAATATATCTAGGTGTTTTTATTGGGATTGTTTTTGTGTTGAGATTGCTTTATCGTCTTTCTTTAAAGTGGATTGATAAAAATGGAAATTTCATCTATAAAATCACACGAAAACTCAAAATTTACCGTCTAAAAGAAGAAGATAAGGAGAGTGCGCTTGAAGTTTTTCTTTTTCTTTTAAAATGGACTTATCGAATTCTTGTTGGAATCACAGCATATATTATGCTTCCTTTTATATTGAGTGTTTCTCCGATTACAAAAGAATACAGTGATAAATTGTTTGGCTATATCATTGAACCATTTATGGAATTTGTTCATGGTTTTATTAATTATTTTCCTACACTCATCAAAATTATTGTCATTATTTTCATTTTCAGTAAGTTTTTAAAACTCATCAGTTACTTCTTCAAAGAAATAAGCAAGGGGAATATTAAATTGGCAGGTTTCCATAAAGATTGGGCAATAACGACTTCTAAAATTATCAAATTTATTCTTTACGCTTTTATCATCACTATCATTTTCCCTTTACTCCCGGGGTCAAATAGTGATATTTTTAAAGGAGTGACAATGTTCTTAGGTTTATTATTGTCCTTAGGGTCAACTTCTGTCGTTTCTAATGCAATGAGTGGGTTAATCATGACGTATATGCGACCTTTTAAAATTGGAGATCGAATTGAAGTAAATGGCGTGACGGGGATTGTTGTAATGAAAAACACAATTGTTACACGAGTAAAAACGCCAAAAAATGTCATTGTAACGATACCGAATGCCAATATTCTTTCTGGGAACAGTAAAAATTATAGTACAGCAGCAGAACGTTCTAATTTAATTATCCATTCTTCAATAACGATAGGTTATGATGTTGATTGGAGGAAAGTACATGAATTATTGATTGCTTCAGCTGAGAAAACAAATGGAATTATCCATGAAGTTCCCGAAAAAACACCTTTCGTCATGCAAAAAAGCTTGGATGATTTTTATGTAACATATGAAATTAATGCCTATATCTCTGATGTACAAAAGTACAATGCAATAGAATCAGATCTCTATCAGAATATTCTCGATGAATTTAATCGTGCAGGTGTTGAAATTATGTCTCCTCATTATCAAGCAAATAGAAGTGGGGAAGAGGTAACGAATCATAGTATACCTACTCAAGAAAAGAAATAAATGCAGAAGAAACTCTTATTGGTAACTCCACCGTTTACTCAATTAAATACAGCTTATCCTGCAACAGCATATTTAAAAGGTTTTCTTCGGCAAAAAGATGTTCCTGTCGCTCATTGTGATTTAAGCATAGAATTATTCACAACGTTTTTCACAAGTGATTTTTTACGACTTATTTTTCAAGAAGCGATAGAATTAGAAGCGAATAGCTTTCCTGAAATTTAAATCAATAAAGAAAACTACATTTCTTGCGTTAATAAAGTGATTGGGTTTCTTCAAAAACAAACAATTGAAACAGCACAAGAGATTTTAGAACTAGATTTTTTACCACTGGGGCATCGGTTATCTAAGGTGAACACTGAAATAAATTGGACAAAAGGTGAAGATGGAATCATTGATAAAGCGAAACATTATGCGACTTTATTTGTTGAAGAATTGGGTGACTTTATTCAAGCAAATGTTGATGAATTTTTTGCGTTCACAAAATATGCTGAACAAATCGCGACTTCTGCAAGTAGTTTTGATCAAATTGAAGAGTTTCTTAATTACCAACCAACACTCATCGAGGATGAAATGCTCAATATTCTTGAAGAGAAAATAAATATAGAATCTCCAGATTTAATTTGTTTCACGATTCCTTTCCGGGTAATTTATTTGCAGCATTGCGCTGTTCTCAATTTATAAAACAATTCTTTCCGAAAATTAAAATCGCTTTTGGTGGTGGATATTGCAATACAGAATTACGTTCATTAAATGATCCTCGTATTTTTGATTTTGTTGATTTTATTTCTCTCGACGATGGGGAAGGACCATTGCTGAAAATTGTAGAATATCTTAATGGTAATGTAGGGAAAGATGAACTCGAAAGAACTTTTATCCTTGAAAATCATCTCGTTGTTTACAAAAACAAAACGCCGAATACAATCTATCATCATCGTGATTTGCCCGCTCCAGATTATTCAGGATTACCTTTTGATAAATATTTATCGTTTTTAGACGTGGTAAATCCCATGCATCGAATGTGGACAGATTATCGGTGGAATAAATTGACAATTTCACACGGATGCTATTGGAAACAATGTACATTCTGTGATGTTAATTTAGATTATATCAGTAATTATCAGATTACTACAGCGGTAGATTTAGCCAATAAAATAGAGCAAATAATCGAACAAACAGGAATAACTGGGTTTCATTTTGTAGATGAAGCAGCACCACCCAAAATACTTCGCGCATTATCCGAAGAATTGATTCTACGAAAACTGAAAATCACTTGGTGGACGAACATTCGCTTTGAGAAAACATTTAGTCTTGAACTGTGTGAATTAATGGCGAAATCGGGATGTATTGCAGTCACTGGAGGATTGGAAGTTGCTTCAGATCGATTGCTTGCGAAAATGAAAAAGGGAGTGGACGTTGGCCAAGTAGCACGTGTGACGAATAACTTTTCCAAACACAATATTCTCGTACATGCTTATTTAATGTTTGGTTTTCCAACAGAGACAGAACAAGAAACCATTGATTCTCTAGAAATTGTGAGACAGTTATTTGAGCAGAATTGCATTCAGTCGGCTTATTGGCATCAGTTTACTACAACAATTCACAGTCCGATAGGGAAGAATCCACAAGATTTCGGAATTAAAATTACAGGTCCAATTTTTAAGGGTTTCGCAGAGAATGATTTATTTCATGAGGATCCTACAGGTGCAAATCATCCAAAATACTCGAAAGGATTGAATAAAGCCTTGAATAGTTATCTAAATAAATCTGGTTTTGAGAAAGAAATGCAAGATTGGTTTGAATTTTCAGTGCCAGCGACAAGTCATTCAAAAGATTTGATAGAGAAATCGTTGGTTTAGGATTGGAGATTTTGTTTCAACAAACTGAATTCCGTTAGATGTTGACCATTTATATAATTCTTGAATTCGTTTTCTAAAAAAGTATTCAGAATAAAAAGCAATCAGTATTCCAATTATTACTCTTTTTTCAATTTTAGTTCTGTTTTTTGATTGCGTCCTGACGGTTGGGCTATACTACGTGCCGCTTTTGAAACGACTATTTTTCAATTTACTACCAATTTTATTTGGTGCTAAAAATTTCAATATTAGCATGTTATCCAAATTACGTATAGCCTTTGTTGGGGGACTTTATTTTCCGTCTTGTTTGTAGCGTAGGCTCTATTATCATTATATTTTGGTATTTAGTTTTCAATATTTATTCCCGTTAAGTTTCGGTTTCTGGTTTATATCTTGGTTTGTAGTCGTCTTTTGTGTATATCTGCCAAAACCAATTTCCTGCAAAAGCAAATTCCTTTTTTTCGAAATAATTTTGATGTGGGATATGTTCAAATGTTGCGTTGCAAAATACTGTACCGTCTCCAACGCAAAGTTCATTAGAGATAAAATCGTAAACTTTTGTACTTGGCGTTGAAGGCCCTGGTAATACTATTGCAAACTGTCTTGATTGGCTTATTGTTTTTAACTTGAACACAATAAGATAACTCCGCAATTCTTTTGGAAGAGTAATAATATTTACTCCTTCACACTCTTTAGGAAAAGGAACTTTTAGCCAAAATACCTTTGGTAAAATTTCTTTGTCGGGATTTAAAATTTGTTCTCTGACTTTATAAAGTCCACCGTTAATGAGAAAACCATTACCCAAAGTTGCAAAAGCAAGTAAATATGCAATTCTTAGCAAAGCAACTTCCGCACGTCTTTCGTTTAAATTTTCTTTGAATTGCATTTTAAATGTTGGAGAATGATAAGCATTATCAAACATTTTATCGGGATAAAATACCGGATTATAAATTGTTCTTGGAGGAAACATATCTTTCATAAACTGACTTGATTGATTTGGATTGGAACGATTTGTTTGTAAATCCAATTTTAATGCTCCTTTTTCATCAACTTCAAGTATTCCGTTTACTTTATTACCATTTAACTCAAAACTTGTCTGTGCTTTTGAATTAGGTAAAAATGATTTTACATCAATGGATAAAAGTGTTTTCAAAAGGTGTGCATCTAACTCGTGTCCACTTTTGTTATTGCAACTTTTACAAGTTAAAGCAATTGGTTTACCACCAAGCGATTTTGGAGGTATATCTTCAAGTGTTAAATAATTTTTAAGTTTAACGTCTAAATCTTTTTCAAAAAAAGTTTCAAAGCATAGAGGACAGATATAACCGTTCGAAAAATCAGGTTCAAACTTAATAGAAGAGTGTTCTTTTACCCATTCTAAGTTTTGGGAAAAGAGTTTAAATATTCTAAGTTTTTTATTATAGTTTTTACTCATTCTATTTTTAACTTATCAATTTCTCTCATTAACCTATCTGTTTCGAAAAGTGCGACTATTATTTTTGATAATGCAAAATATCATCAAATTCTAAGGTTCTTCCTTTACGGTCTTTTAGCCACTTTTGAGCAGGTTGGTAGCCGCCAATGTGAAATTCCCAAGCGGTTAATGGAATATTATCAAAATACTGTTCTTCATTTATCCATATTCTGCCAAGTCCATTTTCTACATTAAATAATTCCCAATCTTTTTTAGCAACTTTTGTTGTGATTTTATTGCTTCCATCTTTTGGGTAAGTTGTAATGTAATCTTCCACTTTTGGAGATTCTAATAAATGGATTTGGCGTATTTCTCCGCCTAATTTCACCAATTGCCAAAATGTGTTTTTGTCTTTTGGATAAGGTACTCTTGGGAAATCTATTTTTAAGAACTCGTTGTATTTTTCTCTGTAAGTTGGAGAATGTAAAACAGCATATATATAATCTAAAATGTCAATAGGAGCAATTGTGTTTTCTGCTACTTCTTTTTCATTTGTATATGTTAAGCCTAATGTTTTAGCAATTGTATTTACAATTTCTTGATTGAGATTAGGTTTTCTTTCTACTGTATCTTCAATGGTTTGTTGCCCATTGTTTTCGGGATATAAATAAAGTGGAATTAATGGAGCACTACCAAACTTTTTCGCTGTTCCTGTTAAATTGCAATCAGTTGGATATTTTGATATGAAAATGTGTTTGAAATCGCCAGAAAATTGTCTTGGTGTTAGGAGACCAATATTTTCAGAAAACATATGCTTCATAGTACTAAAGGCTGGTCTTCTTTGTAAGTTTTCATCATAATAAGAGGAAACAATATCAAATGGGCGGTAACTTACAGGTCTAATTTTGTTGTAATCTAAGTTTGCTGAATTAAACTTATTTTGAAAGTGAAAACTTGATGTATTATTTATGTTGTACTTATTTATAGTTTCGGGTTTGTTAGAAAATGAAAAATCTAAATTAGCTTTTAATTCTTCTTTTGATATTCCATAGAAAAAAGGTCTTTACCTGTTTCTATTCCATTGTTGTATTTTAAAAAAATCTCATCAATTTTAAAACCTTTATTGTATTGATTTTGTCCTGTAAAATCTTTATCGATGAAGAAATAATTAGGTTCTTTTGTTTCTAAGACTTTCCATTTGATACTTTTTAGAGAGCTTTTATTTAAAAAATCATATTTAGTGTTTCTTTTTCCCTGTAAGTCAGAATGATAAACTTTTCCTAATTTATTTTTTCGTTTAGTTCCTGTTTTGACAAAAATATTAATAGAGACTCCTTGCATAATGTCAAATACATTTTGGTCTGGAGAACCATCTTTGCACACCTCTTTCTTTTTCGAATCACCGTGTAAATCAAGAATGTAAATACTATCAAATGTTTCTAATAAGTTTTTTCTCATTTGACGATGTATCAAGCCATCAATGAAGCTATTATTTGAGATGTAGGCTAAAACTCCTTCACCTTTCTTCTCAATAAAATGTTGTCCAAAACGGATAAATTTTATGTAATCATCTGATAGTGAGTTATAAGATTTCTCTTTTAAATCCTGTTTGTAGATTTTTGTTAAATTTTCTATCCAAACAGATTTATTCGAACTACTAATAGAATAAGGTGGATTCCCAATAACACACATTACAGGTGTGTCTCTTTTTATGTGGTTGGCTTCATTGGCTTCACTACTTAACCAATTGGCAAATAAAGTTCCTGTATCTGGATGATGTTCTTCTAAACTGTTGGTTAAATAAACTCTTGTCCGTTGATTTGTAGTGGCTTTAAATCCTGTTTCTTTTAGCAATAAATCTAATTGTAAATGAGCCATTGCATAACTTGCCATTAACAATTCAAAACCGTTTAATCTTGGTAGTAAATGTTTTTCTACATATCCACTCCAAATTCCTTCTTGTCCTCTAAATTTCTTGTGTACGTGTTTTATTACTTCTGCTAAAAAAGTTCCTGTTCCTGTGGCTGGGTCAAGAATTTGCACTTTGTGTACTTCTTTTTCCATTTGTTTATAACCAGTTGCAGAACGTTTATCAGGTGTTTGTGTGTTTACATAAATTTTCGTTTTAGAAGTGTCCGCCAAACCTTGAGGCAAATCAAATTCTGTTTTTAGAATATCATCAACTGCACGAACAATGAAATTTACAACTGGGGCAGGAGTGTACCAAACTCCTTTCGCTTTTCTTAGTTTCGGGTCATATTCAGCCAAGAAAGTTTCGTAAAAATGGATAATTGGGTCTTCCATTTTTGTGGTTTTCCCGTAATTCTTTAGAATTTCTTCAACATTACAGGCTAAAAATATTTCAGCTAAATTTTCTACAATCCATTTAATTCGGTCGTCAATATCGGGTCCAGCTATGTAGCCAAACAGTTTTCTTAAAAAGGGATTTGATTTAGGAATTAATTCAGCCGCTTCTTGTCTGCTAAAAGTATCTAAAGTTGGGTCGTGTAAACGAGCTGCAAACATTCCGTAAGCAATTGTTTGTGCATAAACGTCTGCAAATCCTTTAGGTGTAATATCGTGAATCAGAATACTCTTAAAGGCTTCCATTTGCTCTTTAAGTGTGCTATCTTCTTGATTATCTTCATCACTTGTCAAAGCCTTACCAATAACATCAGAAAGAAGGCGGGCTTTACCCGCCATCATTTCTGCTAATTTTTTTGGACTTTTTATGTTTTGTCCAATGTGTGTGCAGAAATCTTTGATTAGGTTTTCAAATCTTGCAAAATTTTGAGGTAGTGCAACAATTCCTTTTTCGGTTACTTCTGCAATGGCAATTTTAGTAATAAATTCGCCATCATTGTATAAATGAAAATCTATGTAATCCGTAAAAATCAGATTGTCTAATGATGCTTTGTAGCGGTCAAATTGTTCTTTGTTTACTGATTTCTTTTTTCCTTCAAGGTCTTTGTCGCCAATGTCTTTTGCTTCAATAAATCCTACGGGAATATCTTTTTTAGTCAAGATGTAGTCAGGTGCTCCGCAAGATTGTCTTTTCGGTTCGTTGGTCGCTCTTATTTCAGGGACTAAAGTTTCCAAGAGTTGTTGCAAGTCTCCTCTGTAAGTATGTTCCGTTGCATTTCCGAGTTTGTATCTCTGATTTATGTTGTCAATGTAATTTTCTATTGTCATATTTCAATTCTCATTATTCTCGGTGAGCGTTGGCTAAAAATAGCTCTTTTGGTTTTTCTGCGGTGGCTCTTTTTCGGCATTACCTCCCAACTATGTAATTTATTCCACTTGTGAAATACCTCACAATACATTATCCATCCAATTTAACAAAAAAATTCAATTTACCTAAAACTCCTTTCATTAAACTATCCCTTTACTTGCTAAATATTCATTCAATGTGTTTTCATCTGCATACAGCACTTCTCTGGCTTTACTACCTCGAAAAGAGCCTATAATTCCATGTCCTTCGAGTTGATCAACAATTCTACCTGCTCTATTATAACCCAATTTCAATTTACGTTGCAATAAACTAGCAGAGCCTTGTTGGTGCATCACGACAATTCGAGCAGCATCAGCAAATAATTTATCCAAATCTTCGTCGTCCATGTTACCGTTTCCTTCAGCAGATTCATCGACATATTCAGGGAGAATTAATGCACTAGGGTAGCCACGTTGGCTGCCAATAAATTCACAAATTGCATCTACCTCAGGTGTGTCAACAAAACCACATTGCAGTCGTATGACATCCTGGCCCATGCTGATTAACATATCACCACGTCCGATTAATTGGTCAGCACCAGAAGAGTCGAGAATTGTTCTAGAATCTATTTTCGAAAGTACTCTAAATGCCATTCTTGCAGGGAAATTGGCTTTAATCATACCCGTAATAACATTTACGGAAGGACGTTGTGTTGCAACAATTAAGTGAATGCCAATTGCTCTTGCTAATTGTGCAATACGTGCAATGGGTTGCTCAACTTCTTTACCAGCCGTCATGATTAAATCCGCAAACTCATCAATCAACACTACAATATAGGGCAGGTAACGATGCCCATTTTCAGGATTCAATTTTCGGTCTACAAATTTATGATTGTATTCAACAATATTCCGAACATGCGCTGCTTTTAATAACTCATAGCGTTGGTCCATTTCAATACAAAGTGAATTCAATGTATTGACCACTTTACTAACATCCGTAATAATTGCATCCTCTGCATCCGGAAGCTTGGCTAAGAAATGTCGCTCGATATGATTGTATAGAGTTAATTCTACTTTCTTCGGATCGACCAATACGAATTTCACTTGAGAAGGATGTTTCTTATAAAGCAAAGAAACTAATATCGCATTCAATCCAACAGATTTACCTTGACCGGTAGCACCTGCAACCAATAAATGAGGCATTTTTGCTAAATCGAAAGTGAATGTTTCGTTGGTAATGGTTTTACCCATAACAATAGGAAGTTCTGCTTCCGATTCTTGGAATTTTTTAGAAGCGATTAACGAACGCATACTCACCATTTCTGGTTTACTATTTGGTACTTCAATACCAATCGTTCCTTTCCCAGGAATAGGTGCAATGATTCGAATACCTAGAGCTGCCAAACTTAAAGCAATATCATCTTCGAGGTTCTTAATTTTAGAAATCCGAACACCTGGTGCAGGTACAATTTCATACAAAGTGACAGTTGGACCAACAGTTGCTTTAATTTTAGCAATTTCTATTTTATAATTCTGTAAAGTTGTAACAATCTTATTCTTATTTGCTTCTAATTCTTCTTTTGTTACAGAACCTTTACTTACTCCATAATCTTTCAATAAATCAATGGAAGGAAGTTTATAATTAGATAAATCTAATGTAGGATCGTATTCTCCGTATTCTTTTCGCTTGCTGTCCACTTCTTTTTCTGAAAGTGTTTTGTCTTCTTCGCTTTCAGTTGCAACTTTTATTTCAAACTCATCATCTGTTGATTCAATGTCTGAAATATCAGGTGTGGTTATTTCTAATTCTTCTGATAATGAAACTTCTTCGAGATGTTCTTGAGATTCCTTTAGGTTTAAAGCCTTTTTAATATGTATTTCTTCATCATTTAACTCAGTCTCTGTAGAATTAATCCCCTCTGTTTCTTCTTCAAAAACCACTGTTTTGGCAATTAAATCTTCAGTTTTTAAATCTGAATTTAATTCATTCGCATCCTTGTCTTTAACATCAATTAATTCTTCCGAAGAATTTTCACTGGAGCTATCATTTTTGTTCGATTTAAAGAATGTAAAAAGTTTACCAAAGTTAAAATTCAGAAAAACGGTAGCAAATAAATAGCCTAAACCTAGAATCATGATAAAAGTTCCAATTTTACCTATGGTGAGGTTAAGCCATTGATTGGTTTGATAACCAAAAGATCCGCCAAACAAATGGATTGACTGAGAAAAGAATCCGAAAAATAAACTGAACCAAATCATTCCAAGAAAACTGCGTTGAAAAGTTTTTGCAATAGGGAGTATTGATATATTAAAGAGTAGCTTGAAGCCGAGAATTAAAGAAAAGAAAGGGATAAAGAAGGAAGATAACCCAAACCATCTGTAGATAAGAAGGTGAGAAGACCATGCGCCAAACTTTCCCAACCAATTTGCAACGGGTTCTTCTGACCCATCAAAAAGAACAGCAAGTAATCCTTTGTCGATTACACGGCTCTGATCCATTTTCCATGTGAATAAATAAGAGAAATTTGCAATAAAAAAAAAGAACGCAAGCATGATTAAACCAATACCAATACTTGATTTTAGTTTCTTTTTATTGAGTCGTTCTTTTAGATTGTTTAAAGAAATCGAACTCTTTTTCTTTGTCGGTTTCTTCTTCTTTGTTTTAGAAGATGAAGTTTTTTGTTCTCCTTTTACGGTAAATTTATTTTCTGTTCCCATTCAATAATCTATATTCAATATTTAACGAAGATAAGAAGAAGAACCCCTGCTCTGAAAGAGAAATAAAGTAAGTATAAACAACAGAATGTTAGCTTATTCTGGAGGAACCATTTGATTTTTACTCGGAGAGGTCATTATCTCAACAAAATCACTGAAAGAAATGCGTTTGTAATCTGAAGGAATACCAAATAAATCATGGTTTGGATTATATTCATTAAATCGAATCATTTCATAATCTAAAACTCCATCAATTGTCACGATACTATATTTGACAAGTAAACCTGGAATTTCTTCGAAAATTGGATTACACCTTGGGGAAATATTTTTAAAATATAGAAATTCAATAGGTTCTTTAAATGATGGGTGGTTAACGATTATTCGATTTGCTTTTCTTCCTAAAATCTTCTTTTTAAAGAATTTCTTCTTAAATGTATATTCTGAAGGTACTGTGTCTTTAGGTTGAGTATTCAAATCATTTTGTATGGCATATTTACCACGAGGAGTGTTTAGTAGGATATACGTTTTATTTAACCCCATGTGATGGATTTGTATTTGCTCTCCTAATTGATCTGTGTAATTCTCTGTACGTCTAATTGTATCGTTCGTATAGATAGTCATCGGGTGATTTGGCAGAAAATCGATTAAAGATGTATCGTGAGCTTCAATTTTATATTCAATCATACCTATAAAAGGTTGATTTTTTTGAGCAAAAGAATTTAGGCTAAAAAAAGAATTGCTACAAGAATAATATTTTTAATTTGGATCATATTGGAAAAACGTTATTAATGAAAAAGGTTACAGAATGAAACATTAAGGTTTCAATTTCTTTACTTGTTTTCTTTTATTGAGATTAATTTCTAGCGCAATAAAAGCAGCACAAAAAGTCCAGATTGGAACGGCAGCTTTATCTGTGTCAAGATAGTTATTTAATAATCCATGTACAAAATAGGTGACTAAGGCTAGAATCATTGCAAGCATAATGGTTCTTGTTTCTTTTTCATCTTCAGGCCAACGAATATAAAGCGTAATACTTTTATAAAAAATAGCTGCAACGATTAAAAGCATTGAAACCATCCCGAAGAATCCCATTTCAGCTAAAGGTCCTAAATATTCACTGTGAGCATTTCCGCCATCACCAAAATTGGTTGAAATAATAGTCAAATTTTCTGGGCGTTGAAAACGAGCGTATTCGAATGAATATGTCCCCGGACCATAACCAACAAAAGGCTTATCTTCGAACATCGCGATTGCACAAGACCAGCGATTTATACGTTCAAGGTTTGAAGCATCTGTAGTAACATTTGTCGCACTTTGTAATTTTTCTCCAAAATCCTCGGTTGTATGTTCAGCGTTGTTCTTTGCCATGTTCATCTGAATGGCATCCCAAGAGAAGAAGATTGTAGCAAGTGTGACAAAGGCAATACTCGCAAGAATTTTAAAAGATACTTTAAGTTTAATGACCAATAATACTCCCAATGAAGCAACGACACTTAACCATGCAGCACGTGTGTAAGAGAAGTAAAGGCCTAAAAGAATGATGAAAATCAGTCCTAGAAGAATCATTTTAACCAAAGGTGTATGTTTTTTTGAGAAATACAATCCAAAAACGAGTGGGGTAGTGAAAGCAATCGTAGATCCATAAATAGTATGGTCTTTAAAGAATGGCCACATTACCCAATGTCCTTCTTTTTCACCAAAACTATAACCGGCATGTACAATTAAAGTGTATATGATTGCAATACTCATTGAAATGACGAACAACCAAATAAAAATAAGAATATTTTTTTTCTTGAAATAGATACGCGGTGAGAAGAATACAAGTGGGATTATGAACCACAATTTTGAAAGCAAGTACTTGAAAGAAGTAACAGGTAAAGTGCTGGTTACTGATGTTATAAAAATCCAGAAAAGGTAAAAACTAACTGCCCAAATAATTGGATTTTTCCACACTTCTTTTGGAATAAGGTTCTTTTGTATTTGTTGCATTAAAAGAAATATCATTAAACCAAATAAAATTGGTTCTGTCGGAATGTAAAGTCCAAAACTTTGCGTGTATTCTTCAATATTAATTGAAAGAGGGGTAAGGAATGCCAATGCTAAAAAAGTGTACTCAGTATAGTAAATAGCAAAATAGATAGCAAGAAGGGTAATTGGAAACAAAGTGAAAATAGCTTGCTGATTCCAGATTAAAAAAACTGAAAGTACGATGTACAATATACTTAAACTATAGATTAAGCTATTTTCTTTGAATGTTTGCACAAACTATTCTTTCATTTTCAACTCTTTGATTCTTGCTTGAACCAAAAGGATAAATACTGCAAATATAAACGTTCCGATAGTAGCCATCAGAACGATGATTAAACGCTTTGGTTTATCTTTTTTGTCGGCAACTACTGCAGACTCAACAATGAATTT
This sequence comes from Bacteroidota bacterium, assembly GCA_024280155.1. Classification (GTDB taxonomy): domain Bacteria; phylum Bacteroidota; class Bacteroidia; order Flavobacteriales_D; family Crocinitomicaceae; genus UBA4466. Next base: position 30,157 of record JAJRQQ010000078.1, on the reverse strand, counting down.
GTGATTCAATACCGTGTTTGCATCTGACTCAGCTTGTTCGTAAGCATCTTCAAATTTGGTCAGTTTCACAATTTTCTCATCACGTGTCGTTTCTAGTCCATCGAACATTGCTCCATAACGTAAATTCACATCAATTTGATTTTTAAAGAATTTACGATCACTTTCATTTTTTGAATTGTTGTAGGCAGAGAATAAATTTGCACGACCTTCAATAGAGACGACACCAAGAGCTGAGAGACTGTCCATTTTTTCTAATATGATGCTTTTCTCCCTTTCCAATTGATCTTTTTTCCGTTGATTAATAACGAAAGCTGGAATAGTTCTTTCACGAACCATTTCATTTTTAACGGTATCTATAAGGTCAACAATTCGGTTTGCCATATCTGCTGCGAGAACAGCATCTCTGTCAAAAACATCAATCTGAATTGATCCATACCTTGTTCGAGCAAAAACGATGTGATTGCTCCAAGCTTTTCCTAACTTATAATTTTTGTTTGGATCGTTTTCGTCAATTTCATAATGGTTGACAAGATCAAATTGAGCAACAATACGATTTCGAATACGAGAAGATTGTAAAATCTGGAGCATTTGCTCTGCTTGCTCTTCTTCTCCAAAATCCATTGAAGATGCTTTTGCATTTCTTTGTTCAGAGAATGAAACGGTACTCGTAGCTGTTGGAAAAACAATAGCGGTTGATTTAAAAATAGGAGTGAGGAGCACTGATATTATTATTGCAACAACTACTGCAATTGACGTTATGATCATCAAAGTTTTTCTCTTTTTCCAGATGAAAAGCATTAAAGAATCCCTGCCTTGATCAAATTCATTCGATTGTTCACTCATAATATTATTTTTGATGGCGCGAATTTAAGAGTTCTAATTGTCAATTCCACTCTTTATTGGAAGAAATTAATCTTTTACGATTAGTTTAAATCCTTTCCCATGTACATTCATGATTTCGATGGAAGGATCTTCTTTTAAAGTTTTCCTCAATTTCGCGATGTAAACATCCATACTTCTGCCATTGAAATAATTGTCATCCCCCCAAATTGCACGTAAAGTCGCATTTCGATCTAAGATTTCATTTTTATTCTTCACCAACAATTGCAGCAATTGATTTTCTTTAGTTGTCAATTTCTTTTCACCATCTTTTAAATGTAGAATTCTAAATTCAGGTTCATATTTAATGATACCAACAGATAATTCTTTATTTTTATCATTCGTATTATCAACAACTCTTCGAAGAATTGCATTGATTCGAGCCAATAATTCTTCCATCTGAAATGGTTTCGTCATATAGTCGTCAGCACCAATGGAGAATCCTTCGAGTTTATTTTCTTTCATTGATTTTGCTGTCAAAAAAAGAATGGGGATTTTTTTATCAATCTCACGAATTTCTTTTGCTAATGTGAAACCGTCCATTTCAGGCATCATCACATCAAAACTGCAAAAATCGAATTGTTCTTTATTGAATTTTTCAAAAGCAATTTTTCCGTTCTGGGCGAGTGACACTTCAAAACCTTTTGTTTTCAAGTAGGTTTGTAATAGTTGTCCTAAATTTATGTCGTCCTCAGCGAGTAATATATGTGTCATTTGTTTATTTTTTATTTCATAATTAGTGTAAAAACAGATCCTTGTTCTGGTCGACTGTTTACATAAATTCCCCATCCTTGTATCTCTACAATGGCTTTAACGTAACTTAAACCTAAACCAAATCCTTTCACATTGTGAATGTTTCCAGTAGGAATACGATATAATTTGTTAAATATTTTATTTATGTGCTCTTTTTTTATTCCAATTCCTTTGTCTGAAATTCTCAACTCAACTTCTTTGCCTTTACGAGATAGTTCAATGGATATTTCAGGAGTTGTTTCACTATATTTTATCGCATTGTCAATTAAATTCGATATAGCATTGGTTGTATGCATCCTATCACAACTGATGTGAATAAATTCTGAAGGCATTTTTAATTTAATTTCACCTCCAGAAGATTCAATCCTAAATTGTGCTTTTTGAACTAAATTTTCAAGTAATTCATTTAACAAAACATCCTCTTTATTGAGCTGTATTTCTTTCTTTTCTAAGCTAGCACTTTGAAGAATTCGTTCAACAAGTTTTGCTAAACGTTTATTTTCCTCATTGATCATCTTGACGTAAGGGGAGACGTTAGAAGTGTTTTCGCCAATCATATCAGTATCGTTCATTGCTTCGCATGCTAATGATATGGTTGAAATAGGTGTTTTAAATTCGTGCGTCATGTTTGAGATGAAATCATTTTTCATTTCAGAAAGTTTCTTTTGGGTAAGAATGGTTTTGAACATGATTATTAACGAAACAATTATCAACGATACAAGGAGTAAATTCACGAATACCGGCCCCCACATTTCCATTATCAGGAATGATTTTTGTTTCGGGAATTGTATGTAGAGTGTTAAATTCTCGTCAAGAGGATTACTCGGGTACAGCATTGTAGAGTGAGCTTTTGTGGTATCAACATGAACACTGTAATCTTTTGGCGCATTTTTGAAATTAACAGGTTCGGATGTTTCGTTGACAATCATGTAGGCGTATTTCGTTGGCCTATCTTCAATCATTTCATGTTTCAGAACAGAGTCTAAAAAAGCAATATCGACACGTTGTTCAGGTGTCTCATAGACATTGTTTCGGAATGTTTCCAATATCATTTCGTTAACAAAACGAGCTTTTTTGAAAATTTGTTGAAGTACGCGTTGGTCTAACTCTATGGCTAATTGGACAGAATCTTTACTTATTGTCTGTGGATTCGTTCTTTTAAATAAATCTCTTAATTGACGAACATCTCTAGCTTTTACACGTTGCTCCGCAGTTATTCCTGTAATCGAATCGTATGTGTGCCCTTTAATGATTAGGTAATTCTCCATTTTACCATTTTCAAAAATAGTGGTATCTTGGATGCTGATAGTCTCCTGGGCAGAGAGTAAATGTTGAAATTCTTCCTTTAAAATATCTTTGTATTGACCACTGAAATCATTGTTTGCAAATTGCATGTACTTTCGAATGTCTACCGCTTTTTCATGTTGAAAAGCAATTCTATCGAGGGTAGTTGTAAAGCGACTGTTAAATTCTGTCGATTTCCTATCGTACAATTGCTTGGTTTGAAAGGCTTGGATAAGTAAAAGCGCAAGTAGCGCTGAAATTACGAGGACTAAAATAAAACTGACTCTAACTTTTTTCAATTTTTACTTTTTAACGAAGTTATGAGAATCTCACTGAATAAGTCAATGCTTAACTTTTTTTAACATCCAATTAACGCCTTGCGAATTCAGAAAGTATTATGCCTGTAGCAATTGAAACATTCAACGATTCAGAATGTCCAAATTTTGGTATATGAATAGGATGTGTTATCAAAGGTAGAATGTCTTCTGAAATCCCATTACCTTCATTTCCCATAACTATAATGCCGTTACTCAGTTTTTCTTTGTAAATATTTTCTCCTTCTAATAACGCACCGTAGATGGGTAAATCAGAGTTTTCGAGAAAATCTTTTAAATCAATTGCATGAATGTTGACTCGAAAAATCGCCCCCATTGTAGATTGTACTACTTTTGAGTTAAAAATGTCTACGCATTGTTTTGAACAAATTACATGATCAATGCCAAACCAATCAGCTGTTCTAAGGATAGTCCCCATGTTACCAGGGTCTTGAATGCCGTCAAGAGCAAGAATCATTTTTGAGGTTGAAATTGGTGACATTTTCGGTTTCCGAACAACTGCAAGTAATTTATTTGGGGTGGTCAACTGACTCATTTCCCTCATTTTTTTTTCGTCAGAATAATAACATTCTCCGTTGAATGAAAAGTGTTCATCCAGAGAAACAACACACTCTATGTAATCAGGCCAACTTGCGATTAATTCCTTGACCATTTTCTCTCCCTCTACGACAAAAAGTTGTAGTAATTCACGATTTTTTTTCATTTTAAGTGAACGAATCCACTTAATCTTATTCTTTGAAATTGTTTCCAACGATGCTTTTGTTATTTTTGTTCTAATTATTTTTTTGTGATAAAATTCAAACTTACATATATTTTACTAATTCTTACAATAAGTTTTGTTGCTTGTAAGCAAACGAAATATGTTCCAGAGGGTAAATTTTTATTAAAAAAGAATCGAGTTGACCATAAAAAGGATAAACTAGAGGGAGATGATTTACTTGAAATAATCCGACAACAACCTAATTACCGAAGCTTTGGAGTGAAATGGAAATTGATGGCCTACAATACTTTTGATTCAACAAAGATTGCATTAAAAAGAGATCAAAAAAACATTCAATTAAGAGAAAAAAATCATAAAAAACTTTTACGACAAGATAAAATCAATAATCGAAGAATAGCTAAAGCTCGTAAAAAAGGCGACACACTGTATTCTCCTAAGTTGATAAAGTTATATGACACTATTGAACCTCGTAAGTTTATTCGAGAATGGTATATGTACAAAATCGGTAGACCTCCAGTAATTTTCGATAGTATTGTCTTTCAAAAGTCACAGGAACAATTAGAAGCTTTTATAAGACGTAAAGGATACTATTATGGTGAAGTTCATGGAGGTACTTACTATAAAACAAATCGAAAAGCGATTGTGATCTTTACTATCGATGCTGGCAAACGTTATTTTATTGATAGTTCTTATATCTCTACTGAAAATGATTCTGTTCGAGTAAGTTATCAGAAGTTTATAGATTTATCAAATAAAAATAAAATTACAAATATCCCTTTTGATATTGATTTTTTAGATGACCATCGATATAATGCGGCTAAGTTCATGCGAAATGAAGGCTATTACGGTTTCAGTAAGAATCACATTAAGTTTTTAATTGATACAAATAATAGAGACATGACTGTAACGGTAGGTGTTGAAATAGGACCTCGAATTATTCAGTCAAAAGAACATAATGATTCTTTGATTACTTTGCCTCAGAAAAAAATGTATATTAAAAAAGTGTATTTGCATATTGCTGATACAACTTACTTTAAAGGAAGTTTTGTAGATAAAACAAGAGAGTTAGGAGTTCCCGTTCTTGATGGACATTTTATTCGAACGATTGATTCGACAGAATACACCATTATGAATAAAAAATCTCGTGAAATTGATAGTTCTCGGACTGTTCTGGTGTATCACAATGGTAAATTACAAATTCGAGAAAGGGTTTTGGAAAATCAGAATAATTTAGAAGTCGGAGATTTGTATTCAGAGTTACTATTGGAGCAAACATATTTGAATTATTTAAGATTAGGGATGTTTCAGGCTGTCAAAACAATTTTAAATGAAAACGAAAGTGATGAAGGATTGGTCGCGCATTATAGTCTAGTTCCGTCAAAAAAACAAACCATTGGTTTCGAACCTAGAGCAACCAATTCTAATGGTTTTTTAGGTGTGGCAGCTTCAATTAATTATATCAACAGAAATATATTTCATGGGGCAGAACAATTAACAGTTACGATTTCTGGTGGTTTTGCATCTCAACCTCCTATTTTTGATAAGACAGTTGATGGTGAGCCAATCAAAACAGCTTCAAGAAGTTTCAATACTTTTGAAATTGGTCCAAGTGTTAAATTAGAAATACCAGGGCTTTTCCCGTTAAAAAATTCGCGCTTAACTAAAAAATTAAGACCAAAAACAATTATTTCTGTAGCATATAATTTTCAGAATAGAAACGATTTTAAAAGAGGGACATTTCAAGCCGGCTATCTTTATGAGTTTCGTCATAAGAAAACTATGATATTCAAACTAGGTCTTCCTGGGGTCTCTGTGGTTAAGTATGTGAATATTACGAAGAGTACAGAGTTTGAAAAAAGATTGAATGACCTCAATGATTTATTTTTAATCAATGCATATAGCTCTCAATTCATTTGGCAAGATGCAAAATTTATTTTTGAGTATAACTTGAAAGAAAAAGACCGTAGAAAAAGGAATCATCAACTTTATTTTAAATCATCTTTTGATATTGCAGGAAATATTCTTTCAGCTTTTTCTGCTTCACAAGACACGTCTTCTACAGGGCAAAGAGAATTTTTAGGAGTGCCATATTCCCAATTTGCTCGTCTAGATAATGTTTTAATTATCTCAAACCCTATGCGGAAATAGCAAAGTTTGAATTATAGGATTCAGGCTGGGGCAGGGCTTCCTTATGGAAATACGACAACATCCCTGCCGTATGATTACAGTTTCTTTGCTGGTGGGTCAAATGACAATAGAGGTTGGCGAGCACGTTCTCTTGGTCCAGGTTCTTATAAATATTATCTAGATACGAATCGTACAGCAACTCAAATAGGTGATTTACGAATAGGGGCATCTTTGGAATATCGTTTCCCAATTACCCAGTTGTTTAAAGGGGCTGCTTTCGTTGATGCAGGTAATATATGGACAATTAACGATGACCCAAATCGCCCGGGTGGACAATTAACAAATACATTTTACAACGAATTTGCAATCGCTGCGGGTGTAGGACTTAGAATTGATTTAGATTACCTTGTTATCCGTGTCGACCTTGGATTCCCATTAAGAAATCCTGCATTACCAGATGGTGCAAAATGGGTTTTCCAATCAAGAAAACCATATTACGATGAAGCATTTGCTAAGTTTGGTGCAAATTATTCATCCTTGATTCCAAGAGCTTTCATTCCTGCTTTTCATTTAGGAATCGGTTATCCTTTCTAAGAATACCGCATAAATGGTTTTAAATCTATCCAGGATACAAAGAGTTGATTGCCTCCCCATTGATCGTTTAATGACAAGTTAATTCCATCTTTCGACAAAATCATTTTAAAAGACTTCAATTGATTACTTTTTATGTTCCCCAAATCTTCGGGGCTTAAATCAATGTTATTTTTAATAGCAAATTCTTTTGTTTTGGCTAAAATATAATCCGTAAACTTCTTTACTTTCTTCTCATCAATAATACTCATATTATCAACTGCTTTCCCGTTGTCTACATTGTACAAGAAATATCTATTCTGACTTTCATTGAAATCGATACAGTTACAAAAAATATGTATTTGAATAATATCAGCTTTCTGAACATAACCATATTGACCGATACAAAAATCGGAGTCTTTTAAGTCTGAAATGTTTTTCTGTAAATCATTATTAATTAAATCAGAAACTTCAGGTAAACCTGGTGATATAACAACAGGGTACAGCATTCCGTTTTCAAAAGTAGCTTCTTTAAATCGGATTTGGCTGTACTGTGAAAAAGAATAAGAACTTGCTATAAATACTAGGGTAAAAAGGAGAGTTTTCATACAAATAGTTTTGAGTGATATGAATTAATACGTTTTTTTACCAAAAAGGTTATATTAAAAGAGTAAACGAACTATTTATCAATCTAAAACTTTTAATTTAGCAAAAGAAAGTAGCACCGTTTTTGAACCGTGTTTCGGAAAGAAAATTGTTGCCTTCTTATCCCCTCCAGAGCCTTCCAGTTTTAGTACTTTTCCTCGCCCAAAGCGGTCGTGTTCGACATTGGTCCCTACCATCACTTCGCTATTTTGATTCGAACCAGTATTTCTTGCTGAACCAATAGGTTTAAGGTTTCTCGTTTGAAAAGATCGATTTAAACCACTTGTTCCTGTTTGAGAACTTTTTTGTGAACGATTACTTAAAGATCTTCCTGTCGAACGTGGTGGATTTTCCATTTTCAAGAACTTTCCATCAATTTCAGAGATAAAACGACTCACTTCATTGGTGATTAAACTTCCCCATTGATAACGAGAGTTTGAGTAGGAGAGAGTGCAAGTTTCTTTTGCTCGGGTCACAGCGACATAAAACAATCTTCTCTCTTCTTCAATTTCTGACCTAGAACCAAGTGCCATTTGCGAAGGGAAAAGGTTTTCTTCCAAACCAACAATATGTACGTGAGGGAATTCTAATCCTTTACTAGAGTGAATAGTCATTAATGTAACATGGTCTTTATCTTCCCCCTTATCTTCATCAGCGTCAGTTAAAAGCGCAACATCTAACATAAACTCAGAGAGTGATTTTGACTCACCATCAGGATGAGATTTAACAAAATATAGAATAGCTGAAATAAGCTCTTCAACATTCTGGTATCGTTCAACTTCTTCAGTACCTTTGTCTTTCTCCGTTCTTAATTCTTTGAGGATACCCGAAGATTTCGCAATTTCTTCAGCAAGAACATTTGCATCCAATTTTTCAAGTTGTGCACTAAAGCTATTAATCATCCGCGCAAAATCAATGAACTTATTTCGTGTTCCTGTATTTAGGTTGACAGGATACTTTGTGAAATCATTAATCACACTCCAGAAACTTACATCGTATTGATTGGCTGCTATAATAATGTGTTCCAACGAAGTCTTTCCGATTCCTCTTTTTGGGTAATTAATGACACGTTTAAAAGCTTCATTGTCGTGAGGATTGGCTGTTAATCTAAAATAAGAAAGTAAATCCTTAATCTCTTTTCTTTGGTAGAATGACAATCCTCCGTAAATCTTATAAGGTATGTTTAATTTTCTTAACGTTTCCTCAAATGTTCTTGACTGTCTGTTTGTTCGATAAAGGATAGCGAAATCTTGAAAAGGCAAACCGTTGGATTTACTTTTGTCGTAGATTTTATTTATAACTACTTTACCTTCTTCGATATCTGTCAACGAGCGAACAACAGTAATCTTTTCACCTTCTGGTTTTTCTGTCCAGACTGTTTTTTTGATTTGGTTTTTATTTTTCGCAATGACACCATTAGCAGCTTGAACAATATTATTCGAACTTCGATAATTTTGTTCAAGTTTGAAAAGTTTAAAATCAGGGTAATCTTTTTTGAAATTTAATATATTTTGAATATTTGCCCCACGAAAAGAATAAATACTTTGTGCATCATCACCAACGACGCAAATATTTTCAAAGACAGCAGCTAATTTCTTAACGATTAAATATTGAGAAAAGTTCGTATCTTGGTACTCATCAACCAAAATGTACTTGAATTTCTGTTGATAATGTGCTAAGACATCGAGATGATCACGTAAAAGAACGTTGGTTTGAAAAAGTAAATCATCAAAATCCATTGCACCAGCATTAAAACATCTTGTTGCGTATGCTTTGTAGATCATTTTAATTTCTGGACGTTTTGCTTTCCTATCTTCCTCTTGAATTTTTGGATTATTCTCATAATCCTCCCAAGAAATTAAATTGTTTTTTGCAGAAGAAATTCTCCCTAAAACATTCGCAGGTTTATAGACTTTTTCATCAAAACTAAAACCTTTAATAATTTCTTTCAATAAACTTTTAGAATCTTGCGTATCGTAAATGGTGAAATTTGATGGATACCCCAATCGCTCGGCATTGTATCGAAGAATTCTAGAAAAAACAGAGTGAAAAGTTCCCATCGTAATATTCTTTGCTTCACTTTCGCCAACAATTTGCCCAATTCTTTCCGTCATCTCACGAGCAGCTTTATTCGTAAAGGTGAGTGCCATTATGTTGAATGGGTCAACCCCTTGATTCATCATGTGGGCAATTCGATAAGTTAAAACTCGTGTTTTCCCTGAACCTGCGCCAGCAATAACCATGGTTGGCCCTTCAATATTTTCAACAGCAACGCGTTGACTTTCGTTTAATTCATCGAGATAACTCATAAGAGATAGATTTGTTTTAAATAGAATATCAAAAATAGAAAAATATAAAAACATTTTGAATCAAAAAAGAAATTCTTTTGAGAAAACAGTACTCATTTTTTGAGAAAATAAACCAATATTCTCTTTTTTGAAGAAATAAAAGATCTTTTTCTTCCAAAATCTTTTTCTCTTTTAAAAAAAATATAAATCTTTGCTTCTTTATTGAATGTCGATGAAAGTGATTACTTTTGTCAAACAAACTATTTAATCAATTAAGAGTGAATATGAGTCACGGAATAAAATCAGGTGTTGCCACAGGAGATGAAGTACAAAAGATATTTTCATTTGCTAAAGAAAAAGGATTTGCTTTACCAGCAGTTAATGTAACGAGTACTTGTACTGTAAACGCAGTAATGGAAACAGCTTCCATGATGAATGCTCCAGTAATTATTCAATTCTCTAACGGAGGAGCTGAATTTTATGCAGGGAAAGGTGTGCCCAATGATAATTTTAAAGCAAGTATTGCTGGAGCTATTTCTGGGGCAAGACACGTACATGATTTAGCCGAATTATACGGTGCTACTGTAATTCTTCATACTGATCATGCTGCAATGAAGTTGTTGCCATGGATTGATGGTTTGTTGGATGCGAGCGAAAAATTCTTTGCAGAACACGGTAAACCTTTGTTCAGCTCTCACATGATTGATTTGTCTGAAGAGCCTTTGGAAGAAAATATCGCAATTTGTAAAAAGTACCTCGAGAGAATGAGTAAAATGGGGATGACTTTAGAGATTGAGCTAGGAATTACTGGAGGAGAAGAAGATGGTGTGGATAATACTGATGTTGATTCTTCTAAATTGTATACTCAGCCAGAAGAAGTTGCTTATGCTTATGAAGAATTATTGAAAGTTAGTCCTCGTTTTACGATTGCTGCATCTTTTGGAAATGTTCACGGTGTTTATAAGCCTGGAAATGTTCAATTAACACCAAAAATCTTAGATAACTCTCAAAAATACATCGAAGATAAATTCAATACGACTGAGAAACCAGTTGATTTTGTTTTTCATGGTGGGTCTGGTTCTACAATCGATGAAATTAGAGAAGCGATTGGTTATGGTGTTGTGAAAATGAATTTGGATACAGATTTACAATTTGCTTTCACTGAAGGTGCTCGTGACTATATCACAAGTAAAATAGATTATTTAAAAACGCAAATCGGAAACCCAGAAGGGGAGGAATTGCCAAATAAAAAATATTACGACCCACGAAAGTGGTTGAGAGAAGGGGAGTTGACCTTCGTAAAAAGGTTGGAGAAATCATTCTCTGATTTGAAAAATATAAATACTTTAGGATAAAACGAAAATCGAACTTATGAGTTGGTTTAAAAGAAATAAAGAGGGGATTACAACCTCAACAAAAGAGAAGAAAGAAACACCAGAAGGATTATGGCAGAAATGCTCTAATTGTAAAACAATCTTTGCTTCTGATGATTTAAAAAATAACTTTTACGTGTGTGATCGTTGTAATCATCATGAAAGAATTGGTTCAAATGAATACTTTGAAATTCTATTTGATGAAGGGAAGTACAAAGAACTTAATCCAAAATTAGTTTCAGGAGATCCGCTTAAGTTTGAGGACACAAAGAAGTATGTGGACAGAGTTAAAGCTTCTCAAAAGAAAACCGGATTAAAGGATGCTATAAGAACAGCTCACGGTCAGTTGGACGGTGAGGATTTTGTTATTGCTGCAATGGATTTTTCTTTTATCGGTGGTTCAATGGGATCCGTAATGGGAGAAAAAATTGCACGAGCAATAGATTTTTCGATTAAAAAGAAATGTCCTTTTATGATTATTTCTAAATCAGGTGGAGCAAGGATGATGGAGGCGGGTCTTTCGTTAATGCAAATGGCTAAAGTTTCTGGTAAGTTAGGACAACTAGCAGAAGCAGGATTGCCATATATCTCTTTCTTGACAGATCCTACAACAGGTGGTGTTACCGCTTCTTTTGCAATGTTGGGTGATATTAATATCGCTGAACCTGGTGCTTTAATTGCTTTTGCAGGACCTAGAGTCGTTAGAGAAACAATTGGTAGAGATTTGCCCGATGGATTCCAAACATCAGAATTTGTTTTTGATCATGGTTTCCTAGATTATATCGTTGAACGACCAAAATTGAAAGAAACATTGGCTTTGTCGTGGAAATTATTTAAGTCATAATTAAATAGGAAAGAAGTAAGTGTTGTTAAGAAAATAATACTTACTTTTGCACCGTCGATAACGACTACATAAAAATTATTTAAAACAATATTCGAATGTATTTAGATTCAAAATCAAAAGAAGAAATCTTCAAAAAGCACGGAGGTTCTGAAGCAAACACAGGTTCTGCAGAAGGACAAATTGCATTATTTTCTTACAGAATTTCTCATTTAACTGAGCATTTAAAGAAAAATCGTAAAGATTATGCTACTCAAAGAGCATTGCAGTTATTAGTTGGTAAGCGTAGAAGCTTATTGGATTATTTGACAAAGAAAGATATCAATAGATATCGTGCAATCGTTAAAGAATTAGGATTACGTCGTTAATCTACTTTAACATATAAAACATTGGGGGGCAATCGGAATTATTTTTCGACTGCCCTTCTTTATAAATAAGTAAATAAATAAAAATGAATATAGGAATAACAAAGTCCATCACTATCGGAGGTAAAGACATCTCTATTGAGACTGGTAAGTTAGCGAAACAAGCTGACGGATCCGTAGTGTTACGAATGGGCGACACAATGATTTTAGCAACAGTGGTTGCTAATAAAGAAGCAAGAGATGGAGTAGATTTCCTTCCTCTTACTGTAGATTACAAAGAGAAATTCGCAGCGGATGGTAGAATCCCTGGTGGTTTCTTTAGAAGAGAGGCTCGTCCTTCTGAAAGAGAAATCTTAGTAATGCGTATCGTAGATAGAGCATTAAGACCTTTGTTTCCAAGTGACTATCATGCTGAAGTTCAATTGATGATGCAATTGATCGCTTATGATGGAGTGAATAGTCCTGATGCCTTAGCTGGTTTTGCAGCTTCATGTGCACTTGCTGTTTCAGACATTCCTTTCGGAGGGCCAATGTCTGAAGTTAGAGTTGCTAGAGTCGACGGAGAATTTGTAATCAATCCAACATTGGAGGAAATGGCAAAATCTGATTTAGACTGTATGATTGCTGGTACCATTGATAATATCGTAATGGTAGAAGGTGAAATGTTAGAAATTTCTGAAGATGAATTAGTTGATGTAATTAAGATTGCACACGAGTCGATTAAGAAACAATGTCAGTTTCAATTAGATTTAGCAAAAGAAATTCCAACTGCTTTTCCAAAAAGAGAGTATTCTCATGAAGATCACAACGATGAAGCTCGCGAAAAAGTAATTGCATTCTGTTATGACAAATGTCGTGCGGTTGCAATCCAAGGTTTAGCTGATAAAGCAAAACGTGCTGAATTATTCGGAGCAGTTAAAGAAGAATTTATAGCTTCTCTTTCTGAAGAAGAAAACGAAGAAATTGGAAAATATGTTTCAGTATATTTCAAAGAAGCGATGAAAAAAGCGGTTCGTGATACTATGCTTGAAGATAAAATCCGTTTGGATGGTCGTAAGTTTGATGAAGTTCGTCCAATTTGGGCAGAAGTTGATTACTTACCAACTGCTCACGGTTCTGCTGTATTTACACGTGGTGAAACACAATCATTAATGTCTTTGACGTTAGGTGGTAAGATGGATGAACAAATGATTGATGATGTTACTTATAATGGTAAAGAGTCTTTCATGTTGCATTACAACTTCCCTCCATTCTCTACAGGTGAAGCTAGACCAATTAGAGGTACTTCTCGTAGAGAAATTGGACATGGTAACTTAGCGTTAAGAGCATTAAAACCAGTTCTTCCAGATGACAATGCTTACACAATACGTTTGGTTTCTGAAATTTTAGAATCAAACGGTTCTTCTTCAATGGCTACCGTTTGTGCGGGAACATTAGCATTGATGGATGGTGGTATTCAAATTAAAGCACCCGTTTCTGGAATTGCAATGGGATTAATCGCAAAAGGTGATAATTATGCTGTTCTTTCTGACATCTTGGGTGATGAAGATCATTTAGGTGATATGGATTTTAAAGTAACAGGTACTGCTAAAGGTATTACTGCTTGTCAAATGGATATCAAAGTAGATGGTTTACCATACGAGGTATTGATTAAAGCATTAAATCAAGCAAAGGCTGGACGTTTACATATCTTGGATAAGATTATTGAAACGATTGCTACGCCAAACACTGAGTTGAAACCTCAAACACCTCGTATCGAAGCATTTAATGTGCCTAATGATATGATTGGTGCAATCATTGGACCTGGTGGGAAAATCATCCAACAATTGCAAAAAGATACGAATACAACAATCACTATTGAAGAACAAGATAATGGTGAAGGACGTGTTCAGATAATGTCAAACAATGCGGATGACATGAATGGTGCTTTAAAAACAATTCGTCAAATCGCTTTCCCTCCAATCGTGGAAGAAGGTGCTGAGTACGAAGGAAAAATTAAATCACTTCAAGCATACGGAGTATTTGTTGAAATTTTACCAGGAACTGACGGATTAATCCATATTTCTGAATTTGCTCACGAACGTATTAACAAAATGGAAGACGTTTGTAAAGAAGGAGATATCGTTAAATTCAAAGTGGTAAGTAGAGATCCAAAAACTAGAAAATGGAAATTGTCTAGAAAAGTTCTTTTACCAAAACCAGAAAAAACAGAAGGATAAGCAATTGTCTTTTTTAAATAATGAAATGGCTTCGAGAAATCGAGGCCATTTTTTGTTTTTAAACAAAACAACTTTTACCGCAAGGAGAATCTTAGAATAGAATGTTTATATTTGACAATCATTTTTAATTTAATAAATAGTAAATAAAATGACTTATGCCTTTTCTGTTTTTTTTCTTTCTCCAAATATAAATACGGTTTTAATTGTTCTTTTTGTTATTCTTCTTTTTAAATACATTGAAAGTTTTTGGTCGTATAAAATTAGTAAACCTTTTGCTTGGGAAGAAGCGGTAAAAAAAAAACAAATCTCTAAAAAACTGTTGAAGTTAGAGCGTCCTTACCGTGATAAAGTACGTTTCTTTAATTTGTGGTTTCAAATAGAGCAATTGAAAAAAAATAAGATCAAAGGAGCATTTGCTGAATTAGGGGTTCATAAAGGAGAAACAGCAAAGGTTATTCATTATATGGATGAAACGAGAAAGTTTTATTTGTTCGATACGTTTAATGGCTTTTCTGAGAAAGATTTAGAATTTGAAACTCAAACTGACAATCGTTTTGAAACGGATATGTTTGCAGATACAAGTATAGAAAAAGTCAAAAAGTACATGAATGGAAATGAGAATCTTGTGTTTAGGCCTGGCTTTTTCCCTGATACGACAAAAGGTTTAGAAAATGAAACATTTGCATTGGTAAATATCGATGCCGATTTATATGCTCCAACCATTGAAGCATTGAAATTTTTCTATGAAAGGTTGAGTAAGGGGGGAGTAATTATTGTACACGATTATAACCATAATTGGGATGGGATTCCAAAGGCAATTGATGAATTTAAAAAAACAATCCCAGAATCAATTATAGAAACCCCTGATTGGCAGGGGAGTGCAATGATTGTTAAGAATTCTTGAAGTTATTATTAGCTTCTAAAGCACATCAATCAATGCAACGTCAAAAATAATCACTGTATTTGGTGGGATATTTCCACTTCCAGCAGCACCGTATCCTAAAGCGGATGGAATTAATAATTTCCCATTCCCACCTTCTTTAAAATATGGGATGCCTTCTGTCCAACCTTGTATGACGTTTTGTAAGTTAAAAGTTGCTCCGAGAGCAGAGCTTTGGTCGAAAACATTTCCATCTGTATAATATCCAGCGTAAACAACTTTTACATCAGAATTTGCATTAGGCTGTGCACCACTACCTGGATTTTCAATAACTACATATAATCCAGAACCGGTAGCAGTTGCGTTTAGATTGTGGTCGGAAATGTATTGTTGAATGATTTTCTCATCTGCTTCTGCTTGTTGAGAGTTATCTTCATCTTTTTTACAAGAAAATAGAAGAAGCGAAATAAAGAAAAATAATGCAATTGATTTCATAGTAATATATTTTGAGTAAATATAAGAAACTTTTTTAAGCTGAAAACAGAGCTTTCTTAACAGTCTTTGGTTTTTATCCGAACATTTCGTTAAATTTGGCATCTATTCTAAATAGAAAACGAATGAAAAAATTTTTATTTACTCTATTGCTCATACCTTTCTGTTCATTTGGACAAATTAGTTACTCCGTTACTGTTATAAAATTAAAAGCGAAAGCTGATGACTGTGACGGTGCAATTTTTCCTTTTTGTTCAGGTACAATACAAGACCCAACGTTCAATATTTGGTGCTTGGATGGCGCTGGAAATGAAGGAACAAATTGTTGGACTTTTGATGATGATGCAAGTATCAATTACAATATTTGGAAAGATATTTTAGATGTACAAATTGGTTCTCAAAGTAATGTAAATACGTCATACATTCAAATTGACATGGCAGGTTTTGAAAGTGACCAAGCATTCACTTCATGCAATAGTAATCTTGGAGATGATGAACCAATTGACAGGGCAATGGTTCAGCAATTTCCTTTATCATCTTTAAATGAAGGGGTTGTTAACACGGTTCAAGTAAGTTTAAATGATGTTTATTTCGCAGAATTAGAAATAGAATGGTATGATTTGTACGCTTCACAAGATGAATTGTCTCTTTTATCTTCATTTATTGTCTATCCAAATCCAACCAATGGAGTTTTTAAAACCTCCATGAATATCGAAGATTCACAAGAATTTAGTGTTCAAGTGTTGGACATGGTGGGTAGAAAAATTTATGCACAAGAAAATATGATTTCTTCTGATGAAATTAACTTGTCAGGAAATGAGCCTGGTAAATATTTTATTTATCTAGAAGTTAATGGAGCAATCCTTGTGGAATCAATCACACTAAAATAAGTTAAAATTTTAATGGACTATTTCTACCTAATTCTCGGTTTACTTATTTTAATCGTTGGTGGCGAATTTCTTGTTCGTGGCGCCGTTGGTTTTTCTAAAAAAATGGGAATTTCATCTCTTGTTATAGGAATGACAGTTGTGGCTTTCGGTACATCAGCTCCAGAATTATTGGTTAGTTTAAAAAGTACCCTAAATGGCAATTCTGGTATCGCTATTGGTAACGTAGTAGGTTCTAATATTGCGAACATTGCGCTGGTGCTAGGTATCACGGTACTTATTTTCCCTCTCACAGTAGATAAGAATACAAAAAGAATTGATTATCCAATGATGCTTTTCGCAACATTACTGTTAAGTATTTTTGCTCTTGACGGTGTCTTTTCAAGAATAGAAGGCTTATTCATGTTTTCTCTTTTGGTTGTTTTTATTGTTTGGATGATTCGCCAGCAAAAAGCAAAAAAGAAATTCGTGAGTAAAATGAAAAAGGCGATTATCGATAAAAGAGAAAAGATGATCATTACTCGTGACAATGTTCAAATTGTAAAAACAGAGCCTTATTGGAAGTCAAGTGTTTTTCTTTTATTAGGGTTTGTTGGTTTGTATGTTGGAGCAGATCGTTTTGTAGAGGGCGCTGTTGGCATAGCTAATGACCTTCTTGCTACAAATCCAAATAAAGATGTTATTATAGGAGTAACTGTAGTTGCTTTCGGTACAAGTGCTCCTGAATTAGTAGCTTCTTGTGTTGCCGCATTTAAAAAGGAAACAGATATTTCTGTAGGAAATTTAATCGGTTCTAATATTTTTAATGTATTCGCAGTAATAGGGATAACATCCATGGTGCAACCTGTAGAAGTCTCACAATCAATAATACACTTTGATATACCTTGGATGATTGGCATTACATTGTTATTGTTATTGGTCATTTATATCGGAAAGAAAATCGGGCGTTTAAAAGGTGCAATTCTTCTACTGTCATACGTTTCCTATATTACAGTAATCCTTTTAAAAGTACAAGGGAAGATTTAAATAAGAATTTAATTATATCAAATGAAATACTACAATAACATACTCGAAACAATAGGAAACACACCTTTGGTGAAAATCAATAGAATGTGTACTGAAATAGATGCGCTTGTCTTGGCTAAAATTGAGACGACAAATCCAGGGAATTCTGTTAAGGATAGAATGGCACTCCAAATGATTGATGATGCAGAAGCAAATGGAAGTTTAAAACCTGGTGGAACAATAATTGAAGGAACTTCTGGAAATACAGGAATGGGATTAGCTTTAGTTGCAGTGATGAGAGGTTACAAATTAATTTGTGTATTGAGCGATAAACAAAGTAAAGAAAAAATGGATATTCTTCGTGCAGTAGGTGCTGAAGTTCATGTTTGTCCAACTAATGTTTCTCCGGATGATCCTCGTTCTTATTATTCTGTTTCTAAAACATTGGCTGAAACAACACCAAATTCTTGGTACGTTAATCAATACGATAATCCTTCAAACGCTAAAGCACATTACTTGAGTACAGGTCCAGAAATATGGGA
Source organism: Bacteroidota bacterium (assembly GCA_024280155.1). Classification (GTDB taxonomy): domain Bacteria; phylum Bacteroidota; class Bacteroidia; order Flavobacteriales_D; family Crocinitomicaceae; genus UBA4466. The sequence continues at coordinate 11,951 of JAJRQQ010000078.1, read as the reverse complement.
GCAAACAGAAGGTAAAATTACACATTTTGTTGTTGGAGTAGGTACAGGAGGTACAATTTCAGGTGTTGGGAAATTCTTAAAAGAGAAAAATCCAAACATTAAATTGTGGGGTATTGACACTTACGGTTCTGTTTTTAAAAAATACCATGAAACAGGGGAGTTTGACGAAAATGAGATTTATCCATACATAACAGAAGGAATTGGAGAAGATATATTACCAAAGAATGTTGATTTTTCTATCATAGATAAATTTACGAAAGTAACAGATAAAGATGCAGCCGTTTATCAAAGAAGATTAGCAAAAGAAGAAGGTATTTTTGTTGGGAATTCTGCGGGTTCAGCTATTAAAGGATTGTTGCAACTTGGTGAAGAATTAACCAAAGACGATGTTGTTGTTGTTTTGTTTCATGATCATGGTTCACGATATGTGGGTAAAATGTTTAACGACGACTGGATGCGTGAACGTGGATTCTTAGATGAAGAAATTCTAACGGCTGGAGATTTAGTCGCAAAACATGGAGATTCTCCATTGTTAACCGTTTTTGGGGAAGAATTGGTTTCTCATGCAATCGATAGAATGCGAAAAGTCAATATCTCTCAAATTCCTGTGATGAAAGATGGAGGTTTTGTAGGTTCTCTTGATGACCACAAAGTGTATCAATCATTGGTAGAAAATCCTGACTTGAAAGATCAATCAATTTCGAATATCATGTCAGCACCTTTTCCAATCGTAAAAGAAGATACTCCAATTGATGAAATCTCGAAGTTGATTAATAAAGACACTTCAGCAGTTTTGGTTGAATTGAAAAATGGAAATCATCACATCATTACTCCACAAGATTTAATTTCTGCAATTTCTTAATTGAGAATGAAAACGTATGTTGATCAAATGAATCAAATAATCCGATTGGGCGATAAACCTAATCGGATTATTTCGTTAGTACCTTCTCAGACAGAATTATTACATGATTTAGGGTTAGAAGAAGAGGTTGTTGGTATTACTAAGTTTTGTATTCATCCAAATAAATGGTTTCGCACAAAAAATAGCGTAGGTGGCACTAAAAATGTAAATTTTGACAAGGTGAAATCGCTAAATCCAGATTTAATTATCGGCAATAAAGAAGAAAATTCTAAAGAAGATATCGAAGAATTAAAGAAGATTGCCCCTGTTTGGATGAGTGATATTTTTAATTTGAAAGATGCATTAATTTCAATCGCTGAAATTGGAAAAATAACAGGAAAAGAGTCTGAATCATTGAATTTGAGTGCAATCATTCAAAAAGAATTTAAAATTTTAAAAGAAGCTGTTTCAAATTCTCCGAAAACAACAGTGTTGTATTTTATATGGAACGAACCTCGATTTGTTGCCGGAAAGAATACGTTCATTGACGATATGCTCACTCGTTGTGGCTTAATTAATCTTTCGAGTACAGAACGATATCCTGAAGTTGAAAAGGGATTATCTCCAGATTATATTTTTTTAAGCTCAGAACCTTATCCTTTCAAAGAAAAGCATGTTGCTGAATTTCAAAAAACTTATACAACATCTAAAATCATTATTGTAGATGGAGAAATGTTCTCCTGGTACGGTTCACGATTGAAATTTGCCCCCAAATATTTTATGGAACTGTTGAAATGATAATTTTTTTATTTCAATCGTTTCCTACTTTATCTTTTTTTTATTGGTTAAATGAACATTCCGAAGCGAAATCTAGAAGTGCGTTGGCCTGTCGAAACAGCGGGCAGGTGGGGGAGTGAATGCTGAAAATAACGAATAATTGCACAAAAGTGCTCCGTCATTGTGTTTACAAAACACTTCTTTTGTAGAAATTATTGATTTTCAGCAGAGCGTGTGGAAGCATTGTTTCGACTTGATTTTTTTCTTTCTTTTTCATCAAGGAAAAAGGAAACAACAATTTTAAGTCATAATCTTCTTTACTTTTTATTCAGAGAATTTTTTATTTATTTTCATTTGACTTCATGAGCTCGTAAACTCGGTTTCCATTGCCGAAAAAAGTAACAAAAAAGTCTAGTGCTGTCATAAATTTAGCGACCAAAATCATCCTCAATTCTAATTGAAACAAAACTCGTCGTTCCTCCTCAAACAGTTGTTTAAATTTACGAATTTTGCGGTGTTTTGGTGCCGGCGAAATTTATGAATGCACTTTTTAGTTCTTCGTAAAGATTTTTATTTATTGCAATGATTATTAATCCGAAGCGAGGAACCGCATCTTTATTTTGGAATAAGGTTAATCAAAATCAATGTTTTAGTTATGAGACTAGCGACTGCAAGAAGCTCAGGCGCGATAACTTAATATTGAAGAGGATTAACTGAATGGAAAAATAACAACGCAATGCAGTTTTTGGAACTTTTTTTCTGCTTCGGCAAAAAACTGGGAAACAAATATTGATAGGGTTTCAACAATTATCTATCAAGAAAAAAATAAATTCAATTCAGTGGTTCAATTCTAACGAATCATATTTAACTTTGTCACTATGAAATTATTTACACTAATTACCCTACTTTTTTTACACATTTCAAGTTCAATTGCCCAAAACAATATCCCTTATCCAATTATTTTTGTACATGGATTAACGGGGAGTGACCAAACTTTTGGAACAACAATGGAGTACTTAAGTACACACGATTCTCTAGGTTCAATTAACGTTTTCGATGTAGTGCTTAATGCTGATGATGACATTACTAGTTCTATTCTTTCTGAGGATGTAAAATGGCAAGATTTTGTTTTTAACAATGTTTCAATAAATGTGGGACGTAGGAATTATGATGCAGATATCAATAATTTCATAGATGGTTGGAGCGGGAGTTATCTTTTTGCAATCAATTTCCAAGAAGAAAGAATTCGTGGCGCAGCTGGTTCTACCAATGATTATTTCGATCAAAGTAATGAATCAGCAATTTACAAACAAGGTTTTGCTCTCGGGAAAATGATTGAAGAAGTTCTTAATTATACCGGTAGTGAGAAAGTAATTTTGGTCGGTCATTCTATGGGAGGATTAGCAATTCGTGAATATCTGCAACGAACAGATGCGAATAATCAACATACACATTACGTCGACCCAACAAGTGCACAAGGACATTTTGTTGCTCGTGTTGCGACTTATGGAACACCTCATACTGGATCGAACACAGCACCTGACCCTACCAAAGCATCTATTGTTCCCAATCCATTTGGTTATTCTGAAGCAAATAGAGATTTACTTTGGCAATACAATTCATACACGCAATGTTCTGATTATCCGAAAGGTATCTATATGTTCGGAGGAAACGAATCTTGTATTCAATCCATTTCAGGAAATGCTACCTTTCCCAACGTTGATATTAATTGTAACGGTGTTGAGAATGATGATATCACTGGAATTAATGAGAATTTTTACAGCTATGATTATAACCCTAGTATGCCTTTGCCTCTAGATTTCGATTACACCTATATGTGTTCAATTTGGGCTAATTGGGGAAGTGGATTAGTAGGGGATGGAGCTGTTTCTATTCATCGTCAATGGATACATGATTTGGATACTCCTTCTCCAATCGGGTTGGCAGACACAACAATGAATTCTATTCCACATACCAGTGAAGGGGCAGATTATAGAACAATCTTGAGAGGAATTGATGAACCAGAACAATCAAGTCGAGCATTTTTGGTTGGTTTCAATAAAGAATACATTGGTTATTTGACTTACCAACAGAATATGCAGAATTTAGATGATGATTTCTTTAAAATAGATTGCCCAAATGTAGATTCCATCCAGTTTACATTAATTTCAGACTCACTGAATATACTTTTTGTAGAATTTCAAAATGAAGATTTAAGTTTTCAAAATCAATTTCCAATAACTTCAACTCAACAAGTTGTTTCGATAGCAGTTCCAAATGAATTTATTTACATCAAAATCAGAGGTTTATCAACGGTTAATTCTTGGGAGAATCCCTATAAATTTTCAATTATTCCGATGAGTTTTGTCAGTACAGAAGAATTAGTCAATGAGAATACATTTAATATATATCCCAACCCAGCGAAGAATGAAGTAAATATCGAAACTAAACTGAAGGACTATGAAATAACCCTAACTTCTTTAGAAGGAAAAGTGATTGGATTATATGAAAACGTAGATAAATTAAATGTTGAAAATTTACCCAAAGGAATTTATTTCATCCAATTAACAACTAAAAATAAAGTTTACATAAAACGTTTTGTAAAAGAATAGTACTTACTCATTCAGTAACAACACAAATCGCATCAATTCGTTCATACTTTTTTTGCCTTTCTTAAATTTGATTCCTCCTACCAAAACATTATTACCGGATAAATTGGCACTTGATTCAATTAAAACTTCATCGATAGAATTGGTCAGAATCTCACTGGCATGAAACAGTGGGATGATGTTAATAAATCGACGAATAAGACCTTTACCCTCTAATTTTGTTAATCGTGAAGGTTTTCCTTTCACGAAGAAGATATCATTCTGTTCTTTTAATAAAGAGTCTGTTAAAATAAATTCTTTCTCACCCAAATAAAAAGACTTATCGGAGATTTGTCGGAAATAATATTTACTCCCATCAATTGAGAAAGCGGAAGAGTCAACAGAGAGTGAATTATTCGATTCTGAAAGTTCTAAAAATTGTTCTTCGATATCAATTGGATGTTTAAAATGAAATAAAAATGAACTATTGAGTTTTATGATGGCTCTTGAACCTGTTACCATTTCAGAAGATAAATGATTCATAGAAAAGCCTAACAGTCGATTATTCTTGATTTTGAAGATTTCGCAGATAGAGTCACTAATTTGTTCAGGGACGAATCGAGATGAAAAATGAAATCCATTTGGTTTGAGTGACAATGAAGGAGATAATTCTTGATGATTGAGATTGAAATACCCATTAATTAATATACTACTATCTAGAATTGAACTATTTATATTCACTTTTGAATTTTGCTCATTAATTCTTAAACTTAACGAGTAATTTGTTGACTCAAAATGTGGGTTGTTATTTGATAAAATCTCTTCGGCTAATTTTTGTCCATTGTTATCTTTACTGTAGCTTATTATTCCTACGGTTTTATTGTTAAAAGAATGGAAATATGGTGGAAGTAAATTAGGAATGTTCTCTTTGAATTTTTTTGGATTATTCAGCTCAAAAAGTGCAACTATTTGATTATTCTTTTTAAAAACATAGATTTTAGTAGTTAAATTGATACCAATTTTTTCTACGGAAACACCTTGGTTTTGCTGAGTGATAATGATTTCGTTAATAAGATTATTTAGTTCACTGTCAGGTTTGTTAGAAAATAAAACGGATTGAACGCCTTTATCGATAAGATCTTTAGTGTTAATTTCGAGTAACCATTCTGTTTCTAGGGGAATGTATGATGAAATAGAATCATTCACATTTTTTTGAACTTTCTCACTGAGAAAGAAAAACAACCAAGTTATTCCAATGATGAAAAGAATGGAAATTAGCTTTACAAGAATATTTTTCTTTTGCATACCTCAAAAATAAACTAAATATTCAAAGATTGACTAACTTTGTACTATGAGAAAAATATTAAGAGGTCTAATGAAGTTATTTGGATGGAAGGTTGATGTGACTTATCCAGAAGGTGTTGAGAAGGCGGTTGTAGTCATGGGGCCACATACGTCTAATTGGGATTTTGTTCTTGGCCGTGTTGCATTCTATGCGATGGGGATAGAAGGGAAGTATTTGATTAAGAAAGAACTGTTCTTTTTTCCGCTTGGAATATTCCTTCGTTTTATTGGGGGGATTCCTGTTGATCGAAAAGGTAAAAATAACATAACAACATCTGCAGCAAAACATTTTGAAGAGAATGATCAGATTTACATGGTTTTTACTCCCGAAGGCACTCGAAGTTACAGTCCTAACTGGAAAAAAGGATTTTATTATGTCGCTAAGAGAGCAAATGTACCTGTTTGTATAGGTTACTTAGATTATGAGAATAAAAAAGGAGGCTTTCACTCTGTATATCATCTTACAGATGATGTTGAAAAAGATATACAACATATCAAAGATGCCTTAAAACAATACAAAGGAAGGTTTCCTGAGAAAGGTATAGACGGGAAGTAGAGAGGTTATATTTTAAGAAGACTTGTGTGGATATTTTCTTCAAGTTTCCCTTTTAAATCTTTTTTGTCCTTGGTGAAAATTAATTGAAAATTCTTGTCATCAAAATCTGTAGAAGTATCTCTCAAAAGTTGAATGGCGCAAAACCCAAAGACGGGAAAACCTTTAGAATCATTTGATAGAATTGTAATTTTCCGTTGAATCACAACTTCCTTATTATTTCCGTCTTTAATTATGTGCTTATTAATGAGAACCATATCCATTGGTTCAAATTTATTCTCCACATGAAACTCAGAAAAGACTTTATCCATTTCGGCATCAAGTCTTAGGTGGCATGGAGAGATAAGTTGCATGACATTAAATAAAGAATGTTCCTCTAATCCCAACTCAAGCGTTATATTTTTTTCAAATACAGGCGCACCTTGTTCTTGAATGTTAATCATACAATAGAAATCAATGTTATTAAAACCATTGAAAATTGAATTCTTTTTCTCCAGAAAATCTATGCTAGGAAAGAAAGCTTGATTGATTGATTCTTCCTTACTTAAAGAAGTAACAACTTCAGAAAAGATGTAAGATCCGTTGTATTCTTTTGCTAATTTCAATTTCTTTTTTTAGTAAATATAAAAAAACTAAAACGGTATATTTACTGTTAAGGTATTTATTAGATGAACGATAAAGAAAATAGGATGAATTGAAATAAATCACCAATAAAAATAGAAAAATTACTTTTTCTTTTTGGAATTAAAACCGTAAGGACAATGTTTGCAACCATTCTTGCAACAATAACCTCTTTTTAGATGATACTTTTCTGTAAATATAATATAGCCCTCAGGGCTCGTATAATAATCCTCTTTATCTAATTTTGCTTTTGAAGAAAAGCCTGACATATCATCACTCATGCAACAAAATTAACCGATATTTGTAAAAAACAAAGCCTTATGTTCAATCTTTCTAATTCTATCATTCAAGAACTGAATATTGAGTCTCTAAACAAAAGAGGGATTCGTGTTCTCGTTAAGAGAGATGATTTAATTCACAATGAAGTATCTGGGAATAAATGGAGAAAATTAAAGTATAACGTTGAACTGTGTAAATCTCGTAAAAAAGAAGGAATACTTACATTTGGTGGCGCTTTTTCTAATCATCTTCTAGCAACGGCAGCTGCTTGTCATAAAATTGGACTTCAATCAATAGGTTTAGTTAGAGGCAATGAATTAAATAAAAACAGCAATGAAACACTTCAAAATTGTTCAAAATTAGGTATGAAACTCGTTTTTCTACCTCGAAGTGAATATAAACTTCGCTATGAAAAGGCATTCATTGAATCAGTTTCTATCGATTATCCCAATTATCACATTGTTCCAGAAGGAGGAGCAAATTACCATGGTATGATTGGTTGTCAAGAAATCTTGAAAGAAATAGAAGAGGAGGTAGATCATGTTTTTGTTGCACAAGGAACTTCAACAACATCTTGTGGATTAGCCATGGCATTGAATGAGAACCAAACTTTACATGCAGTACCTGTTTTAAAAAAATACGACTCAATCGGGGAGATGACAAACCTTTTTCGAGGAAGTGGCATGGATGAAGAAAGTATAAAACCAATGTTACAGAAAGTAAAAGTTTATGACCAATATCATTTTGGAGGTTATGGAAAGTACACAGAAGGTTTGTTGCTTTTTATCAATGAATTTTACAAAAAACATCAACTTAAATTAGACCCAATTTACACAGGAAAAGTGATGTTTGCTCTTTTGGATATAATACAAGATCAATCTTTTGAAAATTCTACAGTAATATTCATACATACGGGTGGGCTTCAAGGAATTAAAGGAATTGAAAAAAGAAGTGGTTATAGTTTTTTTTAAAATTTTGAATTCTTACTTTTTTTGTTATTTTAAACCTTCCAGGTCTAAAACCTAATAACTACCTCTCGCTTTACGTATGACGAACTACCTATATATCAACGCACTAACAGTTGTTATGTTCTAAGGAGAAAAAGAAGGTCTTAGACCTGGAAGGTTTAAATGCGCTTAAACCAGTTCAACAGCTTCCTTAACATCATGTACACGAAGGATATTCGCCCCCTTGTCTAGTGCAATTTTATTTAAACGTATTGTTTCGGGTAAAGAATCTTCAGGTTTGATATTCAGTTTTTTATAAATCATAGATTTTCTAGACAGTCCAATAAGCATGGGGTGATTTAACAACTGAAAATGTTCTAAATGATTAAGAATATCATAATTCTGTTCGATTGTTTTGCTGAATCCAAAACCAGGATCAATGATGATATCTTTTACACCTCTATCTTTCAAAAAATTGATTTTAGTTGAAAAATACTGCATCATTTCTGTAAAAATATTACTATAATTCGTCATAGATTGCATGGTTTCAGGAGTTCCTCTCATGTGCATAAGAATGTAGGGAACATTATTTTCAGCAACAACATCAATAATTTTAGGGTCAATTTCAAATCCACTGATGTCATTGATAATGTCCGCACCATTTTCAATTCCTATTCTAGCCACAGTTGACCGAAAGGTATCTAATGAAACAATTATTTCAGGAAATTCGCTCTTTATAGCATGAATAACGGGTGAAATTCGATTTATTTCTTCCTCAGGAGTAATATTTTTTGCACCAGGTCGAGAAGAATACCCACCGATATCAACAATTACTGCACCTTCATTTTGCATTTGCTCAACTTTCTTTAAAACCTCAGTAGTACTGTTTATACGACTTTCTGAATAAAACGAGTCAGGAGTAATGTTCACAATCCCCATAACAAGGGGTGTGGATAAATCAATTAATTTATCATTCACTCGAATACTGTAATTCGACTGATTTTTTGTATTTTCAACGTTTGAAACTTGCATAAAATAAAATGAGTAAAACAAATACTGAATATACAAATGTAATCAATGTTTGTCGAGAACTATTCTCGAAGAAAACAAAAGATTATGGAACAGCATGGAGAATACTACGACCAAGCTCACTTACGGACCAACTTTTTATAAAAGCAAACCGTATTCGAACCATACAAGAAACCGGAGAGAATAAAGTTGGGGAAACCATTGAAGATGAATTTGTTGCCATCGTGAATTATTGTATTATGGCGATAATACAACTCAATGAAAAAGAGTTGGTTGAGCTTGAATTACCTCATAAACAAGCCGAAGAATTATATGATAAATACGCAACAGAAGCGTATGAATTAATGAAACGTAAAAATCATGACTACGGTGAAGCGTGGCGAGATATGCGTGTGGGGTCATTAACAGATTTAATTCTTCAAAAAATATTTAGAGTCAAACAAATTGAAGACAATAAAGGGAAAACAATTGCAAGCGAAGGGATTGATGCAAGTTATTTTGATATGCTCAATTATGCTGTATTCGCTTTGATTTTAATGAATTTTGATAAATAATTTATACAGATGAAAGAAAAAATAACAATTCAAGGTCGTTCAATGCTATTCAATAGCGTGTTTGTAATTGCTAATCTAATAGGCGTTGTTTTTATAACGCTTGGATTTCATGCTGGATTTGAAGATGCCTCCATTTTATTTAGACTAATTGGACTTGTTCTAATTATTTCGTCGATTGGAGGAATGGTTATATTTAATGGGCGATTATTAATGGCGTCCGTTTCTAGAGTCCTTGTCGGTGGACTTTTTATTGTTTCAGGATTGGTAAAAGCGAATGACCCAGCCGGATTTGCCTATAAATTAGAAGAATATTTTGAAGACGGCGCGTTAGCTTTTAGAATTAAAGAATTGTTTGGCGCACCAGAATTCTCACTTGAATTCTTTATGGATTACGCCTTATTGTTGAGTATAATTATCTGTGTTGCAGAGATTATTCTCGGTGTACTTGTTATCATCGGTGGGAAAATAAAAATTGTAGCCTATTCGATGCTATTAATGATGGTGTTTTTCTCGTTTTTGACATGGCACACAGCTAATTGTGATTCTTCAATTAAGTTTTTAGATAGAGATACATACGAAATGACAGATCCGATTGCTCAAATTAAAATCGATCAGATTAATGCAAATAAAGACAACCCAGATTATGATTTAAAAATCGTTTCACAGTCAGAAACCACCGTTGTAATTGACGAAATGAAACAACCTCAATGTGTTGATGATTGCGGATGTTTTGGTGATGCGATGGAAGGTTCTGTTGGTCGTTCTTTGACACCTATCGAGTCTTTTTGGAAAGATTTAATTCTTGTTTACTTAATTCTTTGGATATTTATTTCAATGGGAAGAATTTCGCCAAACACTCGAGCAGAAAATAGAATTTTTATTCCTGCTTCATTGGTTGTTATCCTATTCTTTTCTTGGATTTTCTCTTGGTATTTCCCATTCTTTTTTGGTGTTGCTGCCATTTTAGGTTCACTTTGGGTGATTAAATATGGCGGAAAAATATTGGGGAATTATTATGGTGCAGCCGTTTATGTTACAATTGTTTCAATGTTAATGATTGGGTATGTGCTACTGTTCTTGCCTTTAAAAGACTATCGAGCTTATGCAGTTGGTTCTGATTTAAAAGAAAAGATGAGTGATGGAATAGAAGGAGTGTACGAAAGTCTCCTCGTTTATAAAAACAAAAAAACTGGTGAAGAAAAAGAATATAATTCTGCTTCGAGTGAATACAATGATTCTAAAATTTGGGAAGATGAAAACTGGGAATATCTCAGTATGGTACAAAAAGTAATTGTTCCAACAAAGATTCCATCAATTACAGATCAATTTAATCCTTTCATAGATGTGTACGATATTTCTGAATATGAAAAAGAGTTTCCTGCAGTAAATCAAATTCTTTCAAAATCTAGCATAGAAGGAGTTCGTTTGAAAGATTTGAAATATGATAGTGAGTTAGACGTATCATTGAACGAGTATAATCTGAATGATTATGATTCGTTGAGTTATGCTGTGATTGATACAATTCAGATGCTAGATCCTTCAATTTCAGAAGTAAGTATTCGTGACTTCTTTGTTAATGCAGATAAAATCGTTTTGGTTTTTTCACAGAATCTATTGCAAGGAGATTGGCGGAATATTGAAGATTTAAAAGCGATTGCAGAAGAATGTAGAACAAATCAGATTCCATTTGCAGTCATTTGCAATGGTGCAAGAGCTGATATCAATAATTTTAGAGAAGAAAATAAGTTTTTTGTTCCGTTCTTCGTCAATGATGAAACTGAACTAAAAGCAATTTGTCGTTCTAATCCTGCATTAATGGTTGTCGAAAAAGGAGTCGTAAAAGCGAAATACCCTTTCCGATCAACACCAAATTTAAATGTTTTTAAAAAGAAACACCTATAAATATTAATTAGAGTAGTTTTTTACTCGTAAAGAAATAATAAAAATCATGGCACAGAAAATTGTAGCTGGAAATTGGAAAATGAACCTTTCCTCAACTGAAGCGAAAGAATTAATGTCAAACTTGAACGAGAAATCATTCCCGAATGATGTGAGAACAATTGTTTTTCCTACCAATATTTATGTTGATTCGATTGTTTCTCTCGCGAAGAATACTGAAGTTGGTGTTCAGAATTTTTCAGAAAATGACAACGGTGCATATACTGGAGAAGTTTCTATTGACCAGCTGAAAAGTATTGGGGTGAAAATTGGCTTAATCGGACATAGTGAACGTCGTGCTTATTTCAAAGAAGACAATGAGCAACTAAAAAACAAAGTAAATCAAGCCATTAAAAATGATTTTGAATTTATATTTTGCTGTGGAGAACCTCTTGCTATTCGAGAAAATGGAGATGAATTGACTTTTGTGCGACATCAACTGAATGAATCTCTGTTTCATCTAACGAAAGAGCAAATGAT
>JAJRQQ010000077.1 GCA_024280155.1 Bacteroidota bacterium | reverse complement strand
CGTTCATTTTCCAACGTGGAGAAATATTTCGAACGACCTTAATTTCTTTTTGATATAAATCGGAATAAATTTTTGCAATTGAATTGTTTACGGTGTAGATTTTATTCAGTTTAGGAAAAATAAATCGTTCAATTTTCAGCCAAATATTTTGAGTTTTAGGTCGGCTTGTTAATTCGGGAACTTCTGTAAAATATTCATGAGAGTCGTAAACCAATTCGCACTTACGTTTAAATTTTGAAGCCATAAAATTGGCTAAAAGTGTATCTAAATCATTGGCAACAAGAATATCTGCTTTATGAAAAAGGAGGAAGAAAAATAAACGTAGGTTAAAAAACGCATAGAATTTAGCACCAGTTTCAAAGATTAATTTTAATCGTTTGGTTTTGTAAGCTCTTTTGGGTAACTCGGCACTGTTTTTTCTTTTTCTGCCGACCAATGTAACGTCATACCCTTGTTGCATCAAAAAAGTACAGACTTTGTGTACTCGATTGTCGGTGTATAAATCATTGGTAACAGAAACGATGGCTTTCATGTGCCAAATGTAAGAAGAAAAAGTAATCAGTGAATTGGAACTACAACAATAATTTTAAATCTTCTTGATTATTTAGCACCCATTTTAACAAGGAATTTTTTTCTGACTTCAATTTGAGTTTCTTGACAATGTTCGCCCGGTGATTTTCGATGGTTTTTTTACTCACAAAAAGGATGTCTGCGATTTCTGGACTTGTTTTATTTTGAGCAATTAACCGTAAAATATTAAATTCTGTTTTTGTCAGTGTACTTAAGTCGATTTTTGACTCATTCATTTGCATATTTAATTCTGGGCTAAAATATTTTCTACCGTTGATTATTGTTTGGATACAAATCTCTATTTCATCCAATGAGTTCCCTTTTAGGGAATATCCTGCGATATCTAATTTCTTAGCTTCATCAAAAAGAGATTTTTCTTTATGTAATGTTAAGAAAACGATTTTGGTTCTTGTTCCATTTTTAACAGCCCTTCGAGCAACTTCAAGACCAGTGTAAAAAGGCATATCAATATCTAAGATTGCAATATCTGGTGTTTCTGATTTAATTATTTCATCAGCTTCTTTCCCATCATTTGCAACAAAAATAGTTGAGATGGATTCAATTTTTTCCAAAGCAACTTTCAACCCACCCAAAAGTAAAGGATGATCATCTGCGATTAAAACTTTTATTTTACCTGGGTTCATAAAATGACTTTTATACTGATTTTTGTTCCGTTGCCAGATTTTGATTCAAAATTAACTTTTCCTTTTAAATATTTTACTCTTTCCCGAATAGATTTTAGCCCTAAACTATTGATAATGTTTTTATTTTTCTCTAAATCAAAGCCTTTTCCATTATCAACAATAACGATTTTTACTGCGTAACCGTTATTTTCCACAATAATTCTTGCGGCACTTGCATTCGCATGTTTAATGATATTATTAAAACTTTCTTGTACAATTCTATAAATATTAATCTCTTGTTCTTTAGAAAAAAGTCCATCTATGCTCGCGATATTTTCAGTGAAAATAGTGGTTTTTATTGATTCATTCAATTCTTCCACCATGGACTCCAAAGCTTTCGTTAAACCAAATTTTTCCAATTGAAAAGGGTGTAGATTTCTTGAAATTGAACGAACTTCTTCGATTGTTGTTGAAACCATTTTTTCTGAATCTTCAATTTTTTTGTTCGAAGACCATTTTTAATAAGTAATAAATTCTGTCCAATTCCATCGTGCAGTCCTTCCGAAATTCTTTTTCGTTCTTCCTCTTGTGCTTCAATAATATCACGTGTAAATTTTTCTTGTTCTCTCTGTACGCGAACTAATTTTAACTTCTGTAGATAGAAGAGGTAGATAATAAGACTTAAAATGACTAGAATTACGAGGGTAATAAACCAAGACGTTTTCCAAAAAGGAGGAGAAACGAAAAAAGAAAAACGCAAAGGTACTTTCGTCCAAACTCCTTCTCCATTACTCGCAATAAATTCAAAAGTATAATTCCCAGGATTTAAAAAAGGATATGAAATAGGGTGGATAGTTGTTGGTTCAGACCATTCATCTGACAATCCAATTAATCTATATTTGCATTTTATTTTTTCAGGTGTTGATAAAGAAACAGCTTGTACATCAAAAGTTAAATGATTTTGATTGTAAGAAAACTTAATATCTCCTTCTTCAAGGAAAAAACTCTTTTCAATGGTTCTTGAAAACAATTTTACCCTATTTAATTTTAAAAAGGGAGGTAGTTTATTCTTTCGAACTAATTTCGGATTGAATTTAACAAGACCGGTTGACATTCCTACCCAAATTGCACCATCTTTATCCTTGTAAATAGCATCAGGCGCAGTTAACCCTTTCAACATACCTGAAGATGGGCCATAAATGTCTGCGACAAACTGGTCATGGTTTAATAATTTGTCAAAATCAATTTTTGCTAACGTGTTATTTGCTCCTACCCATAAGTCATTTCCATCCAGTAGAATAGAGAAAATTCGATGAATTCCACCTAGTTTCTTGCTTGAAAACGCTTAATCGCTAAGCTGTCTCCAAGGTTTTTAATGTAAACAAGCTCGTTTGGATTGGAAAGAAGAACCTCATTGTTTGAGATTTTTACCATTGTAGATACTTCAGAAAAATTATCATTTGGTAATTTTTTTATTTGTTCTATTTTTTTATTTGTTTCTTGTTTTATTAATCCATAATTGGTTGCTATATATAAAACATCATCAAAATAAAAAGCACAGGGAATGATTAGAAATTCATGGAAAAAAACTTCTTGTTTATTTTTAAGAACTCGCGATAAACCAGTGATAACACCCTCTTTTGGGTCAATAAAGTTATACTTATTTGCAGGGTCTAAATTAGTGATCTCAAAGTTGTTTTTTATAATCCCATATCCTGTTTCGGATGCATACCAGATTTCATTATTTTCATCTTTCGCCAAGTAATAAATAGAATAATTATTATGAACAGTTGCATCAACTTTATCTTCTTTGATGATTGAGAAACCTTTGTCCGATCCAATAAGCATATCTCCATTTTCTTTTTGGGTAATTGCAAAAACTAAATCACTTTCAAGGCCAGATAAGGTAGTGTAATATTGGAATGAAAAATCGCCAATCTTATTCAGTCCTGCAATATCAGTAGCAATCCATTTATTATTTTCATTGTCCACAAGAATGGAGTAACAATAATCATCAGAAAGCCCATTTTTGGAATTAATGATTGTGAATTTATCTTTCTTGCCCCATTTAACCACACCTCCTCCATAGGTTGCTAACCATAGGTTGCCCTCTTTGTCTTCATCAATTCCCCATATTCTGCATTTATCTACCTCGATAGGAACTTTGTGCTCTATCATAACATCATTTTCAAACGAATAAATTGCACCATAACACCCAAACCAGAATCGCCCATCTCTATCTTTAAATGTAGAATAGCAAATATTGTTTATACCGTGTGAGTCATTATTTATATGTTCAGTAATGGCAAATGGTTCGAGCGTAACTTTGATTACTCCATTTTCCATTTGAGTTAAGTACAATTCATTATCGTTGATAACACTGACGTTGTTTGGATGGAGGTATTCTTTAATATCTTCACTTAAGTAAACTAGTTCAAAAGC
Organism: Bacteroidota bacterium; assembly: GCA_024280155.1. GTDB lineage: Bacteria > Bacteroidota > Bacteroidia > Flavobacteriales_D > Crocinitomicaceae > UBA4466. The sequence continues at coordinate 5,114 of JAJRQQ010000077.1, read as the reverse complement.
ATTGTTTTTGTATTTATATACTGCATTATTTCCAAAAAACCAGATGGTCCCCTTATTGTCTTCATAAGCAGTATTCATCATCCATTTAGTGTTTAAAATAGAATCGTTAAAAGTTGTTACTTTCCCGTTTTCAATACGATTGATTCCTTTTCTATTCCATGGACAAGCCCAAATACGTCCTTTAGAGTCTTCAAAAACATTTAGAATGTGGTTAGAAATAAGTCCATCTTCTTCGGTGTAAACTTTAAAACTTGTCCCATCATATTGAGTTAAACCATAAAATGATGTCAGCCACAAGGTGTTATCTTTTGCTTGAATTAAATTATGGAGTTGATTATTCGGTAACCCCTTCTTTACATCAACTTTTTCTATGAAATATTCTTGTGAATAGCTCAAAAAAATTGAACATAAAAAAGTAAACAATATAAATAGTCGTTGGGTCATGGGCAACAAAATACAAAAAAAATTAATGTTCACCAGACATCAAATTCGCTATGACTTTGGTTTTTTCATTTTGTTCTAAAACAATTTTTAGAAAAACAGTTATCGGAATGGATAAAATTAACCCAGGAACCCCCCAAATAAATCCCCAGAACATTAACATTACAACGATTGTTATCACGTTAATTGAAAAAGATTTTCCCATAAAAATAGGTTCTAAAATCCCACCCATGAGTGCTTGAACACTTGTGATTACGATGATAAAAAATGCAAGTGAGCCGGTCGAGTTTAATTCGATAAGAGCGAAAATTGACAAAAGAAAAATAGATACGATAGAACCAATCATTTGAACAAAGTTTATTGCAAAAGCTAATAGTCCCCAGAATATTGGAAAACTTACTCCGAAAGAATAGCACGCAATGGTAAATCCAAGTCCAGTAAAAAAGCTGATTATGAATTTCACTTTTATAAAAGTAATGATGTCCTTTTCAATTTGGCGAAATACTCGAATACTCGAATATTTACGTCTAACAAATGTATCATTCATCAGCTTTTGAAAATTCAATGATTCTGCCAACCAAAGTATGGTGAAGAATGCTGTCATTAATAGCATTGAAAGTGTTGATTTTAAAATATTGAAAGTGTTGCCAAATTTATTACCTAAATCAGCCTTTTTTAGATAATGCACCGTTAAACTTTTTTCTTCTGCTCTGCTTACACCAAAGAATTTTTCGACAGGATGTATGAGGGCATTGATTTTTGATTCAGCTTTGATGAATAAGTCACCTTCAGAATTGACAATTTCATAACTAGATAACTTGATGACTTCTCCTGACAGTTTAAAAAACACCCCGAAAATGACCATTACAATGAGTAAACTGATGACTTTAGGTACTTTTTTCTTTGTTAACCAGCGCATTAAAGGCAAAAATAGCAAAGCGATAAACATAGAAAAAACCAAAGGAATAAAAATGAAAGCAAGGATTTTTAAGACATAAAAAATTACGGGCAGTGCAATCACTAAGAGTAAAATATTGGTGGTTTTTCTTTCGTTCATATACTTATTTCTAGTGTGTTTTCAAAGCTACTAAAAAAGAGTTGATAAATGATGAAAAAACAGAATCTATGTCTAGCTTTTCAAAACCTTTTCCAAATTATTAAAGGCTTTTTCGATAGAAGAAATATTTTCGTAAATAACGCGTAATCGGTCATTCTTCTCACTCAGTTTCATTTCAGTTGGGTGTTTTTGCATGTAATTCAACACGTTGGTAAAAACAGGTGATTCATAAAATTTAGATTGTGGATTCTTAATGAAATACCCAATCATTTTGTTGGATTTTAACACTAATTTTTCAATCCCTAATTCTTCGGCGAGCCATCTTAATTGAAAAGATTGAAATAATTCTTCCACTTGTGAAGGAATCGGTCCAAAACGATCGGTTAATTCTTTCTCAAAATTCAATAATTCTTCCTCAGTTTTCAAAGCATCCATTTGTTGGTAGATACTCAACCTTTCTGCAACATTATTAATGTAATCATCCGGAATTCTTACTTCTAAATCTGTTTCAAGTATGCAATCTTTGACAAAATGCGTCAATTCATCCGAATTTCTTTCTTCAAAAAGCTCTTTAAATTCACTCTCTTTCAATTCATCCATTGCTTCGTTGAGAATTTTTTGATACATCTCAAATCCAATGTCTGAAATAAAACCACTTTGTTCACCGCCTAACATATTTCCTGCACCACGAATGTCTAAATCTTTCATCGCAATGTTAAAACCTGAACCTAAATCAGAGAATTGAACCAAGGCCTCTAATCTTTTTCGTGCTTCGTTTGTCATTGCACTTGTAGGAGGGGCAATTAAATAACAAAATGCTTTTTTATTTGAACGACCAACTCGACCTCGTAACTGATGTAAATCACTGATGCCAAAATTCTGAGCATTATTGATGAGAATGGTATTTGCATTGGAAATGTCAATTCCCGATTCGATAATCGTTGTTGCGAGCAAAACATCGTATTCATGATTGATAAAATCCATCATTATTTTTTCCAACTTTTTCCCGTCCATTTGTCCATGACCAATAGCTACACGAACGCCAGGGCAAAGTCGTTGAATCATTCCTGAAACTTCTTCGATATTCTGCAAACGATTGTGCACAAAGAATACCTGCCCGCCACGACTCACTTCATAGGCAATAGCATCTCGAATGATTTCTTCGTTAAAGGGAACTATTTCTGTTAAAACAGATTGTCTATTTGGCGGTGGAGTGTTGATGATGCTTAAATCTCTTGCTCCCATCAAAGAAAATTGTAACGTTCTCGGAATTGGAGTTGCTGTTAATGTGAGTGTGTCAACTGTTGCTCGTAGCGTTTTCAATTTATCCTTGACAGAAACCCCGAATTTTTGTTCCTCATCGATAATCATAAGACCTAAGTCTTTGAATTTGACTCGTTCTGCAACAATAGCATGTGTTCCTATGAGAATATCAATTTCTCCATCGGCTAATTTTTTTAACGTTGCTGTGATTTCTTTGGCAGATTTAAAACGATTGATGTAATCAATGGTGCATGGAAAATCTTTTAATCGTTCTTTAAAACTACGAAAATGTTGTAAAGAAAGAATCGTCGTTGGAACTAAAATAGCGACTTGCTTACTGTCTGAAACCGCTTTAAATGCCGCACGAATGGCAATTTCTGTTTTTCCAAATCCAACATCACCACAAATCAATCGATCCATCGGAGTTTTCGACTCCATATCTTCTTTTACAGCAATGGTTGATTTCAATTGATCGGGTGTGTCCTCAAACATAAAAGAAGCTTCCAGCTCATTCTGTAGATATGAATCTGGGCTGAAAGCAAAACCGGGAAGACTTTTTCTTTTGGCGTACAATTTTATTAAATCAAAAGCCAATTCTTTGATTTTCTTCTTGGTTTTATTTTTGAGTTTCGCCCAAGTTTGAGAACCTAATTTATTTGTTTTTGGAACAGAGCCATCTTTTCCAGTAAATTTAGATATTCGATGCAAAGAATGGATACCGACATAAAGAACATCGTTGTCTTTATAGATTAATCGAATCGCTTCTTGTGGTTTTCCGTTGACATCAATGGTTTCTAATCCAGAAAATTTCCCAATTCCGTGGTCAATGTGTGTGACGTAATCCCCCGCTTGAAGATTGTACAATTCTTTCAGTGTTAAAGCTTGTTTTGCTTGCCGAAAACCTTCTTTTAATCTGAAACGGTGGTAACGTTCGAAGAGTTGATGATCGGTAAAGCAAACAATTTTATTATCTGGAGAAATGAATCCTTCATGCAAAGAAATTGGAATTGCACTAAATTCAACTTCTTTTTCAATGTCTGCAAAAATTTGTTCCAAGCGTTCTACTTGCTTCGGTTGATTGGAAAAAATTAGATTTGTAAAACCGTTCTTTCTTCGTTGTACTAAATCTTCAGCGAGTAAATCAAAATTCTTATTAAAACTCGGTTGAGGTTTAAAATTAAATTGAATATTTTCAACAGTTGAAAAATAAACTTCTGAACCTATTTCTATGGTTGAATATTTTTCGATGATTGATTTTATTTCTGTATCGTGGATGAATAATTTAGAGGGAATTGTTGGTGTAGTTACTGTCTCTAAAGAATCAAAGACTTTAACGGCTTTTCTGTATTCTTGTTCAACAATATCAATTGTTTTCTCCACCGAAGAAATCCAAAGCGTTGCTGTTTCACCAATAAAACGAAAGAAAGAAGCGTTCCCTTCCTGGATCATTTTCCCTTGAATATTTGGGACAATATTAAAATGTTTGTGCGTATTGATTGAAAGTTGAGTACTGGCATCAAAAGTTCGGATAGATTCTACATCATCTCCAAAAAACTCTATTCTAAAAGGATAATCATTGGAGAAAGAGAAAACATCTACAATTCCACCACGAATAGAAAACTGGCCTGGTTCATAAACAAAATCGACTCGATCAAAACCAACCTCCATTAATGTTTCGTTGATAAAATCAATGGAATAACTCTTATCAACTTCAACTTTTAAAGTACTTTTCGCAAGTATTTTCTTTGTTGGAACTTTTTCAACGAGTGCTTTTGGATAGGTAACCACCCATGTATTTTTTTGTTTTGCAATTTTATCTAAAACTTCTGCTCTTGCAACAACATTCGCATTATCTACGACTTCTGTTTCATAAGGCACTCTATACGAGGCTGGGTAGAAAAGAATGTTATTGCTTTCTGGGAACAAACCTTCTAAGTCGTTCAAGAAATAAGCAGCTTGTTCTTTGTCTTCGAGAATAAAAACGTGATTTCCAGGAACCTGTTGAGCAACTGCAGACGAAGAAATTGAATACGAAGAACCTACTAAACCTTTCCAATTGATTTTTACACCAATTTTCTGAAGGAGTTGAGCTGTTTTTCCAACTTGTTCAAGATCTGAAAATGACTTTTTTAGGAGTTGAACATTCATTGGTTTATTTCAAATAACTCATTGCTTCTTCCACCATTGTTTTAGATCCTACAAAGAAAGGAACTCTTAGGTGTAATTCTGACGGTTTTAAATCCATTATATTTTCAAAACCTGTTGTGGCTAAACCACCCGCTTGCTCTGCAATAAAAGCCAATGGATTACATTCGTACAATAATCTCAAATGTCCATTTGGAGCAACTTCTGT
>JAJRQQ010000076.1 GCA_024280155.1 Bacteroidota bacterium | reverse complement strand
GTATGTGTATAGTGAATTAATGCCTGGATACGAAAAAAATAAGGATTCGGTGATGGCAATTCGTTCAGCGATTTATCACGTAGATAAATTACCTAAAACAACACCAATGTTATTGTTACACGGAACTTCAGATTGGAGAGTGATTCCAGAACAGTCTATAAAAATGGCATTAGAGTTACAAAAATACAAAGTCCCGTATCGTCTCGTAATGTTTGAAGGAGGTGACCATGGATTGAGTGAATTTAAAGAAGAAGTAAACAAACAGATAAAAAATTGGTTTGAACGATTTTTGAAAAACAACGAAGCATTACCTAATTTAGAACCTCATGGGAGATAGAGGTGTTTAAAAAATTTTATTTTTAATTCCTTTCCAACGAAGTTCTCGAATAAAAACTCCTTCTTTTTCTGAAACGATAAAAGGTAGTTTTGAAAATTTTGATTTAAAATATCCTTGAAGACAATTCACAAAAAAAGAAAAACTCTTTTTATTTACTGCTAACTTAGCTGAAGCAATAAATGTAATCCAAAACCCATAACGCATTTTATAAAAAGCTTCGCCTTGTTTGTATTTTGAAAATTTTGAATAATTAGCTCCTGTAGGTTTTAAGTGTTTTACGTGTAAACTCTCGTCTGTGCATACTTCCCAAACGTGATATTTTGCAAGAAGCTCGTCAACTGTGTCCCAGCCAATAGATTTTTTTAACCCACCAATTTGTTGAAAACACTCTTTTCTATAAAGTTTTATTGGGCCACGAACTTTCTTTTTATTTGAAATTTGTTCGAAAATCCATTTACCCTCTTTTTTAATGTATAAGTTACCTCCAGCAATACCAGTTTTATTTTTTGATATAAATAACTTAATAATATTTTCAAAATAATTTTCAGGAATTATAATATCTGCATCAAATTTTCCAATTAATTCAAATTTATTTATATCAATTGAATTTAATCCAAAATAAAAGGCATTAATAATTTTTTCACCAGGTTGATGGTTTTCTGAAGACTTATTTTTAATTACAGTTATCCAATCAAATTTATTAGCATAGTTTTTAGCAATGCTAAAGGTATTGTCTGTAGAATTATCATCAACAACAACTATTCTTATTGGTTGAATAGATTGATTTATAAAACTTTGTAAAACACTATCTAGATATTTAGATTCATTAAAAGCCGGAATTATTATACAAATCTTCATTTTGTAAAAGTATTATAATAATTATTAGTACATTTATTAAAAATTAAAAGAATGAAATATTTTTCTCAAATAGCATTACTTTTTTTTACTTTTATAATAAATGCACAAGAAGTATATAATGTTTCAATTTATGAAAAAATTGGAGAAGACATTGGTGGTTTTAATATTAGTCTTGATACTGAAGATTGGTTTGGTTATTCAGTAGAACATATAGGAGATTTAAATGGAGATGGAGTAGGTGATGTAGCTGTGGGTTCTCTAAAAGATGATGATGGAGGGTTTAATAAAGGAGCAGTGTACATTCTTTTTTTAAACATAGATGGTAGTGTAAACTCTACCCAAAAAATAAGTGATACAGAAGGAGGTTTTACAGGAGGTTTAAATGAGTGGGATATTTTTGGTACATCAATTTCTTATTTAGGGGATATTAATTCTGATGGATTAATTGAAATTGGAGTAGGTGCAGAATACGATGGTGATGGAGGTTATAGACGTGGATCAATATGGATATTATCTTTAAATAGTGATGGAACTGTTGCCTCTCAATCAAAAATAAGTGATTATGAAGGTGGTTTTCTTGCAGTTTTAGATGATTGGGATGTATTTGGAACTGACATTGCAGGATTAGGTGATTTAAATGGAGATGGAATTAAAGATATCGCTGTTAGTGCAAGACGTGATGGAGATGGAGGCACTGAAAAAGGAGCTGTTTACATATTGTTTCTTAACAACGACTTTACAGTAAATAGTTTTCAAAAAATAAGTTCAACTCAAGGGGATTTAAATATAAACCTAGATAATCAAGATTATTTTGGAGGTTCAGTTGCAAATATTGGTGATTTGAATAATGATGGAATTATCGATTTAGCTGTAGGAGCTTATCGGGATGATGATGGAGGGTATAATAAAGGAGCTGTTTATATATTGTTTTTAAACTCTGATGGAACCGTACAGAGTTCTCAAAAAATTAGTGAATTGTATGGAGGACTTAATGAAACTTTTAATGATAATATGTTTTTTGGTACTTCTGTAGATGTATTTTTTGATATTAATAACGATGGATTAGATGAAATAATTGTCGGTGCAAGAGGTTTTGAAAATGAGGGAGAAGAAAATTTCGGAGCTTTTTATATTTTAAATTTAAATATAAATGGTACTGTTGATAGTTTTGTGAAATATACTGAAGGACTTCAAAATTTTGATGGAGATATTACTCAAGGAGATTCTTTTGGTTTTTCGATTACTTATATTAGTAGATTAACTGACAAGTATAGTATTGGAGTAGGTACTTTTTTAGATGATGAAGGAGGTTTTGAAAAAGGAAGTGTTTGGATACTTCAATTAGGATTAATACTGTCTATCGAAGATTTAAATACACCAAATAAAATATTTTTATACCCCAACCCAACAAGAAATGCTTTTAGTTTAAGTGATATTTCTGATATTGAATCTATTTATGTTTATGATATGTTGGGAAGACAAATGAAACAATTTAATAATATAAATTCTAATCAATTTAATGTAGCATACTTACCTGTTGGAGAATATATTGTTAATGTTATTGGGAAAAAAGGAGAGGTTTCGAGTTATAAATTAATTAAAGAATAGCTACTTCCTTTCTGCGCACACTAAATAAAAACGAGGTGTAAATCGCCTTAGGATAGGACGAATTCCAATTTTATTTACCGGACTTGTAAACTGAATACTTTTTTTAATTTCCCAACCCGATTTTTCTAAAAGCCAATCGAATTGCCAATCTTCAAACTCGTGATAATGACGATCCCATTTGTCAGTTTTACTGCGGTAGGCAGATGCAAACCATAATTTAAGAGGAATAGAAACCACTAATTTGCTAGCTTTTATGTCATTTAAAACATTAAAAGGAGCGATCATATGTTCAAAAATCTGAAAAGCAGTAACCACATCAAATTCATTGGTTTTTACAACTGAAGTCTCGGTATCTAAATCTTGACCTGTAGTATTTGTAACAGAATAACCTTCCTTGATAAGTATTTCTGAAAACGGATTGGTAATTCCAAGATCTAGAATTTTTTCTTCAGTTGAGACAAATTCCTTTATGAAATCTAAAGTGATATTAAAACGTTTATGTGGAAAGTTTTTTTCGTACATCGCATTTCCTGTAAAGACTGGAATCTTTTTAATTAAAAGATATTTGAGATTTCTTTTGTCATTCCGTGCTTGACACGGAATCTACACCTTATAGACAATAGCATTAATATTCATTCCAGCACCAACACTTGCAAAAATTATAACATCACCTTCGTTTATTTGATGGTTTTCAAGTTTTCCTTTTAATATCAAATCGTATAATGTAGGGATAGTTGCAACACTGGAGTTTCCTAAAAAATCAATGGTCATCGGCATAATATGCTCAGGCATTTCCATTCCGAATAATTTGTAAAAACGAATTACTATTGCTTCATCCATTTTTTCATTTGCTTGATGAATCAGGATTTTCTTAACGTCATTAATATCCACATTGGCTTTTTCAAGACAAGATTTCATTGCATTTGGAACGTGATTTAAAGCAAATTCATAAATCTTTCGTCCCAGCATTTTTATATAACGAGTGCCTTCTTTATTTTCTTTATTAAAAGATTCTCCAAAATAAATGTAATTTGCTTCTTCATAAGCATATGTTGCAGATTCATGAGAAAGAATTCCTCCTTCTCCTTCTGTTTTTTCAAGAATAACAGCACCTGCACCATCACTACAAATCATCGAATCACGATCGTTTGTATCAACTACTCTTGAAAGAGTTTCAGAACCAACTACCAAACATTTTTCAGCCATTTCAGCCTTCATAAATGCGTAAGCTTGTATCATTCCTTCAATCCAACCAGGACAACCAAACATCACATCGTAAGCAACACTTTTTGGGTTTTTTATTCCTAATTTTTGTTTTACTCTGGTGGCAATACTCGGAACCATATCACTTTGGTGACTTCCATATTGTACATCGCCATAATTTTGAGCAAGAATAATATAATCAAGTTCTTCAGGATCTAGATTTGCATCTTCTATTGCTTTTTTTGAAGCAAAAGCACCAATGTCTGAATTGTTTAAATGATTTTCAGCATAGCGTCTTTCAGCAATCCCCGTAATGGATTTAAACTTTTGAATGATAACTTTATTCTCGGCATTAAACCGAGAGCCATCTTCATTGTAAAAATCGTTCTGTTCGAATGCCTGATTGGGAGTTACTTTTGTGGGGATATAACTTCCGGCACCTGTGATTTTTATAGCCATAAGCTACTCATTTTCTTGTGAGTTGGTAAAAATAGAAAAGCTTTTCCTAAGAAAAGCTTTTTATTACTATTATTTTAAAAAATATTAATCGGTCATGAATTCCTCAATTGGTGTACAGGTACATATTAAATTTCGATCTCCGTAAGCATCATCAACTCTTCTAACGGTTGGCCAAAATTTATTTTCTTTTATATAAGGTAACGGAAACGCTGCCGTTTTTCTAGAATACGGAAAGCTCCATGTGTCACTAGTTACCATTGCTTGAGTATGAGGCGAATTTTTAAGTGCATTATTAGGATTGTCTAAAGTAGCTTCGTCAATTTCTTTTCTAATAGAAATCATCGCATCACAAAATCGGTCTAATTCTTCCAAACTTTCACTTTCGGTAGGTTCGATCATTAAAGTTCCTGCAACCGGAAATGAAACAGTTGGTGCGTGGAAACCATAATCCATTAAACGTTTAGCGATGTCGGTTACTTCAATTCCGTTTGCTTTAAAAGGACGACAATCTACAATCATTTCGTGTGCTGCTCTTCCTCTTTCTCCGGAATATAAAACTTCATACGAACCGTGTAATCTTTCTTTAATATAGTTGGCGTTTAAGATGGCGTATTCAGTAGATTTTTTTAATCCTTTTTCACCTAACATACATATATAACCATACGAAATCAAACAAACCAAAGCAGAACCCCAAGGTGCTGCAGAAATGGCTGTAATTCCTTTTTCGCCTCCCGTTTCAATCACTGGATTGCTTGGTAAAAACGGAACTAATTGCTCTGCTACACAAATTGGACCTACTCCTGGACCACCGCCTCCGTGAGGAATGGCAAAGGTTTTATGTAAATTCAAATGACAAACATCGGCACCAATAGCCCCCGGATTTGTTAAAGCAACTTGTGCATTCATATTGGCACCATCCATATAAACTTGTCCGCCGTTTTTGTGAATAATACTCGTTATTTCCTTAATAGAAGCTTCATAAACTCCGTGAGTTGAAGGATAGGTTACCATTAAAGCAGAAAGGTTGTCCTTGTGTAAAATTGCTTTTTCCCGCAAATCGTCCACGTCAATATTTCCTTCTTCGGTAGCTTTGGTTACCACTACTTTCATTCCTGCCATTACCGCACTTGCTGGATTGGTTCCGTGAGCGGAAGATGGAATTAAACATATATTTCTATGAGTATCTCCTCTGGATTCGTGATAAGCTCTAATGACCATTAAACCTGCAAACTCTCCTTGAGCACCCGAATTTGGTTGTAAAGAAGTTGCTGCAAATCCAGTAATTTCTGTTAATTGATCTTCTAAATTATGCAACATTTCTTGGTAACCTTCTGCTTGCTCAACCGGAACAAATGGGTGCATTCCTCCCCATTGTGGATTGCTTAATGGAAGCATTTCTGAAGCAGCATTCAATTTCATGGTACAAGACCCTAATGAAATCATCGAGTGATTTAAGGATAAATCTTTACGTTCTAGTTTTTTGATATAACGCATCATTTCAGTTTCAGAATGATAACGATTAAAAACTTCATCGGTTAAAAATTCTGTTTTTCTTTTTAATTCTGAAGGGATTGTCGCTGGAGCATTTACTAGTGCTTCAATAGTGAAATCAGTATTATTAGCCGCTTCTGCAAAGACAGCAATAATGTTTTTTAAATCTGAAAAAGAAGTCGTTTCGTTGATAGAAATACTAATGGTAAAATCATCCACATAATAGAAGTTGATCTCTTTGCCTTCAGCAATAGGTTTTAAAATTGATTTATCCGCATTTACTAAAATAGTATCAAAATAGGTTTTGTTACTTTGAGAAAATCCTAATTTTTGAAGTGCTGAAGCTAAAGTTGCAGTGGTTGTATGAACTTTATTTGCAATGTATTTTAAACCATCTGGGCCGTGGTAAACAGCGTACATTCCTGCCATCACCGCCAATAAAACCTGAGCGGTACAAATATTTGAAGTTGCTCTGTCACGTTTAATATGTTGCTCTCTAGTTTGAAGTGCCATACGGTAAGACATGTTATTATTCATGTCTTTAGTAACTCCAATAATTCTTCCGGGGATACTTCTTTTAAAAGCTTCATTGGTAGCAAAAAAACCAGCGTGAGGGCCTCCATAGCCTAACGGAATTCCAAAACGTTGTGTGTTTCCAACGACTACATCAACTCCAAAATTACCTGGAGCTTCTAACAATACCAAACTTAGAATGTCGGCAGCAACAGCTACTTTTATTTGTGCTTCGTGTGCTTTTTCAACAAATGATTTGTAGTAATAAATCTTTCCATATTTTCCAGGATATTGTAATAAGGTCCCGAAAAATTCGGAAGAGACATCGAATTCTTCGTGGTTTCCATACACCAATTCAACTCCTAATGGAATTGCTCTTGTTTGTAATAATGAGATCGTTTGAGGCAATACTTCTTCTGAAACAAAAAACTTATTGATTCCTGCTTTTTTCTGAGTACGATCACGTAAAGCAAATAATAATGCCATCGCTTCAGCCGCTGCGGTAGCTTCATCTAAAAGAGAAGCATTTGCTAATTCCATTCCTGTTAAATCACAAACCATAGTCTGAAAATTCAACAAAGCTTCTAATCTTCCTTGCGCAATTTCAGCTTGGTAAGGAGTGTAGGCCGTGTACCAGCCCGGATTTTCTAAAATATTTCTTTGAATAACGGGAGGTAAGATTGAATTATGATACCCTAAACCGATATAGGTTTTAAAAAGTTGATTTTTTGAAGCCAATTCACCATTGTGTTCCAAGTATTCTAACTCGGTCATTGCAGGCTTTAAAAAAAGCTTTTTTTGCAATAATATATCGTCTGGAATGGTTTGGTTTATGAGCTCTTCCATAGAAGAAACACCAATAGTTTTAAATATTTTTTTAAGGTCACTTTTTCTAGGACCAATATGTCGTTGAGCGAAAGAATCTGTGTTCATAATCCGATTTAAATTTTGAAATGCGAATTTACGAATTTTAGATATACTAGCCGTTTTTTTAGCTGAAAACCAATTGATTTTTAACTAATAATTAGGAATGCTTTTACTTTCTTACTTTTGTTTGGTGGAAATTCTGAAAGACATTTTTAAGGCATTAATAAATAGCAGTATTTTGGTTGCAATGTCGGTTTGTGCTTTTCTTGAAATAACTGCTATTGAATATTCAATTCCTGTTTCAATAAACTTGCTGGGTTTTGTTTTTTTTGGAACGATTACAGGATATAATTTTATTAAATATTCTGAAGTCATTAGAACTCGTTTTAAGGATATTTGGACATATTTGAAGGTGATTCAAATAGTGTCTTTATTAGGGTTAATTTATTTTACATTTCAACTTACTTTTGAAACTTTATTAATAACTGGAGGTTTTGCATTATTGACCTTTTTTTATGCCATTCCTTTTCTGAAAAACAAAAATCTTCGAAATTTAACAGGACTTAAAATTTCCATTGTTGCTGTAGTTTGGGCAGGAGTTACGGTTTTGGTTCCTTTGGTGAATGAAGGACTTTCTTTAGTTCCTGTAACTGTCGGTTTTGAAATATGGATAAGTTTTTTACAACGCTTTTTGTTTGTGTTTGTTTTGACACTTCCTTTTGAAATTAGAGACCTTCAGTTTGATGAACTAGCATTGGGGACCTTACCGCAAAGAGTGGGAGTAGGAAAAACAAAAACGATTGGAGTTTTATTACTTATTGAAATTTTATTGTTGGAATTATTAAAACCAATTAGCAACCTTGAATTTGAAACCTCACAATGTATTTCGATAGTGGTTTTGGGATTGTTTTTGTTGTATTCTAAAAGAAGTCAGTCAGGTTATTATGCTTCTTTTTGGGTGGAAAGTATTCCGATTTTTTGGTTAGGAATTTTGTGCTTGCTAATAAACTATTTGTTCATTTCTTTTTGAAGCTGTTCTTTTAAGGTGTTTTTATCTTCCTCAGAAATAGTTTTTACCTTTGATTTTTTTAAAGCTTTTGTCAATTTGTTGTTGTTAAACGAGTATTTTCTACAAGCGCTACAATACATTAAATGTATGGTAAGGCGTACACGCTCCATAAAATTTGCTTCTTTGTATTGGTTCTTGTCACAAACGTGACTTGCTTCTTCGCACTTCATAAATTAATTATTAAACCAGGTTTTTTCCATGCATTCTGCCATTGCTTTTCTTGCTCGATGGATGATTACCCAAAGATTAGACGCAGAGATATCGTATTCATTACATATAGCTTCCGTATCGAAATTGTCGATAGTTTTCATTTTAAAAATG
>JAJRQQ010000009.1 GCA_024280155.1 Bacteroidota bacterium | reverse complement strand
GTATTGTGGTTACTCCAATTCCAACAATGGTTCTATCAAGTTCTGATACAGATGCAACCATTTGTAATGGAGAATCAGTAACATTCACTGGTACAGGCAGTAATTTATATCAATTTTTTATTGATGGTATTCCTCAAGGTAATCTTTCTACAACAAACACATTGACAACGACAAATTTAATTGATGGACAAACAATCACTGTGAACGGTTCTACTTATGGGTGTTTAGGTACTTCAAATTCAATTTCATTTACTGTAAACCCAATCCCAACCGTTTCTATGACAAGTTCAGACGTTGATAATATATTCTGTTTAGGCGATGTAATAAATTTTACAGCAAATGGCGCAACAAATTATGAATTCTTTGTAGATGGTGTTTCTCAAGGAGCAAGTTCTCCAACAAATTCAATAACAAGTACAGGATTTGTTGTTGGAACTTATGATATATTTGTCGTGGGAGAAAGTAATGCTTGTACAAACTCATCGAGTTTAACAGTAACCGTGAATGGGTTGCCAACAGCAACAATCAGTTCTTCAGATAATGACAATCAAATTTGTAGTGGAGAATCTGTTACTTATACGGCAACTGGTGGTAACTTCTATGAATTTATTGTAAACGCAATCTCACAAGGTCCTCCTTCTCCAATTACAACTTTTACAAGTAACAGTTTAGCAAATAATGATATCATTGGTGTAACGGTAACTTCCTCTACAGGTTGTATTTCTTCTAATGCAATGACTCCTATTACAGTAAACCCAACTCCTACAATTACATTGAGTAGTTCTGACCTTGATTTTCAAATATGTTCAGGTGACTCGGTTGTCTTTACCGGAGCAGGTGGAACAGAATATGAATTTTTTGTCAATGGTATATCTCAAGGAGCAAGTTCACCAGTGGATACTATTTTATTGACTTCAATTCAAGACATCGATGTAATCACGGTAGTTGGAGCAGCTTTAGGATGTCCAGCAACTTCAAATGCGTTAACTTTCACTGTAAACAATGCACCTGTTGTTTTATTTACGAACAATGGCGATACTGCAATTTGCACCGCTGAAGCAACCAACCTTTCAGCCATTGGCGCAAATAACTATCAATTCTTTGTGAATGGAATCTCAACAGGGCCTTTTAGTCCAACATCAACATTTACAGCTGCTGTGAATAATAATGATGTCATCACTGTTGAGGGAGAAAGCAATGGTTGTATTTCTACCTCAGCATCTAGTTATACTTTCTTAGTAAACACATATCCAACGTTAACATCAACCTCATCAGATGCAGATAATATCATTTGTCTGAACGAGCAAGTTGATTTCTCTGCTTCTGGCGCAATGGCATACATTTTTGATTTGAATGGAACAACAATACAAAGTGGTGCAACGACAACTTATGGTTTAAATTCACTTTCAGATGGAGATATTATTTCAATCACTGGGTTCAATGGAGATTGTGCTTCTACAGTGGACACTTATACATTTACTGTTAATTCAATGACTTTGGATTTATCAGTTCTTGCTTCTCCTATGATTTGTGAAGGAGAATCTGTTACTTTCACGGCTACTGGTGGAGATACTTATGAATTTTTCTTAAATGGTATTTCTACAGGCGCAATGAGTGCAACAAATACATTTACCTCTTCAACATTGAATGATTTAGATGAAATTACATTCAATGCATTCTCAAATACGACCTCTTGTTTACAAAGTCATGACGATTATGTGATTATGAATGTATTACCTACACCATCATTCTCTGCTCTATCAGCAACAACTTTCTGCCAAGGAGATTCGGTTCAATTATTAAGTAATTCTGAACACGGTAACCAATGGTTAATGAATGGTACTCCAATAGCAAATGCAACAGATACAATCTTAACAGTGAATACTTCTGGTGATTATTCCTTAGAAGTAAATGCAGGAGGAAATGGTGATGTTTGGTCTTTCGGAATGAACGCAACTGGTACTTTTGGAAACGGAAACAATTTGAATAATTCGAATCCTCAACCAGCTGTTAACACAACTCCTTTTGATGAATTATCATCGGGTGCTGACTTTATTCTTGGGGTAACACCAACGGGAGATGTTTATGCTTGGGGAGAAAATAGTTCAGGTCAACTTGGGAATGGAACTTATACCAGTGAAAACACTCCTGTTCAAGTACCAACCTTAAGTGGAATAAAAACAGTCGCTACTTCTGAATCGAGTTCAATGGCAATTACAAATACTGGAGATGTATATGTTTGGGGGAATAATACACAAGGTCAACTTGGAACTGGAAACACGTCTGTTGTAAACTTCCCGATGCTAAATTCTTCACTTACAAACGTTGATTCGATTGCAGGTGGTCTAAATCACTTTGTAATCCTCAAGAATGACGGTACGGTTTGGTCGGTTGGTAATAACGATTATGGTCAACTCGGAACTGGAAATTTAAGTCAATCAATGACGCCTATACAAATTACTGGACTATCAAATATTGTTAGTGTTGGAGCTGGAGAATACCATACTTTTGCAATTGATAACAGTGGTGATTTATACGTGTGGGGTAATAATGGCTCTGGTCAGTTGGGAATGAATGATCTGAACAATCGATTAATTCCAACTTTATCTCCACTTAAAAATATTACAAATGCACAAGGTGGAGCAACGCATAGTGTTTTCCTATCTTCTGATAAGAAAGTATTTACTTCTGGAGGAAATACTTATGGACAATTAGGAACTGGTGATTTTAATGATACCCTCACCCCTATTCAAGTTGGGATACAAGGAGCAACAATGGTTTCTGCAGGTCAATACACAACTTTGGTGAAAAGAACAGACAACTCGGTCTTTGGATTTGGTAATAATGTAGAAGACCAACTTTCTTCACCTAACGGAACAATGATTAACACGCCTGAGCATATCTCTGAATTAAATGGTGTAGGATTCATTGAAGCAGGTAAATCAACTTCTCATGTTATTTATACTGCTCAGCAACAATGTATTTCACCAATTACTACCGTAACAGTTAATCCTGTTCCAACAGTGACAATTACAAACAACTCTAATACATTGACAACCGTAACGGGTGTTTCTTATCAATGGTATTTTAATGGACAGCCAATCACTGCAGGAACAAGTTCAGAATGGGTTGCTAATGAAACTGGAAACTACTCTGTTGAAGTTACCTTTGCGAATGGTTGTACAGGAACCTCGAATGAACTTTTCTTAAGCTTTGTTGGATTAGAAGATTTAGTATTTGGAGAAGTAAAATTATTCCCGAATCCAACATCAGATCAGTTAACGATATCACTCGAGAATCCATTAACAGAAACAACAAACATTCAAATTATCGATCAATCTGGTCGATTAATATCGGAAGAAAGTATTGAGGCAATCTCAAACCATACACTTTCTGTTAATCAACTTGAAAATGGTGTTTACTTCATCGTTCTATCTAATTCTGGTCGAACTATAAGAATGCGATTTATTAAAACATCTAAATAATTCTTTTTTTAAATAAAAAGTAACGGGCGTTAAGATATTCTTTAGCGCCCGTTTTTTATAATGTTTAAACAGATGACCTTGTGTACTCTAATTCAATGAGTAAGGAAAAGAATCCAACATTCAGGTGTCTTTTTGCCTAAAAATACTTCCTAATTCTCTTTGAAACAGTCTAAAAAAAGCTAATTTTGAGTAGATAAAATTAGACTATGAAAACAATTCTCATATTGGGTGCCGGACTTTCTGCATCTTCATTAATACGATATTTTTTAGAAAACGCTGATGAGAACAATTGGCAAATTCGGGTATGCGACAGAGATATTGAACTTGTAAAGACAAAGTTGAATAATCATCCAAATGGAGTAGCATTATCTTTTAATGCATTAGAACCAGAACAAAGAAGACCTGAAATAGAAAAAGCTGACATTGTTGTGTCAATGTTACCTGCAAGGTTTCATATTGGAGTTGCAGAAGATTGCATTGATTTAAAAACAAACCTCATCACCCCTTCTTATATTTCTCCAGAAATGAAAGCACTTGACCAAGCTGCGAAAGATGCTGGAATAGTGATTATGAATGAAATAGGTGTTGACCCAGGTTTAGATCACATGAGTGCCATGAATGTGATTGATAACATCAAAGAGAAAGGTGGTCAATTAACTACTTTTGAGTCGTTTACAGGTGGGCTTATCGCTCCTGAATCAGACAACAATCCTTGGAATTATAAATTGACATGGAACCCAAGAAATGTCGTATTAGCTGGGCAAGGTGGTGCCGCAAAATTTATTCAAGAAGGGAAATACAAATACATCCCATACAACCGACTTTTTAGAAGAACAGAAATTATTTCTATCGAAGGTTACGGTGACTTTGAAGGATACGCAAATCGAAATTCATTGTCCTACCGAGACACTTATGGTTTAGAGGGAATTCCAACCATCTATCGTGGAACATTAAGAAGAAAAGGATTTTCAAAAGCGTGGAATTTATTTGTTCAATTAGGCGCAACAGATGACACTTATGTTTTAGAAGACAGTAAAAACATGTCAAAACGTGAATTTATCAATTCTTTTCTCCCCTATCACCCAACAGATTCGGTGGAATTAAAATTACGTCATCAAATGAAAATTGACCAAGATGATATCATTTATGATAAATTAGTATGGTTAGGAATTTTTGATAATGATGTTTTATCCTTTGAAAAAGATGTAACTCCCGCACAATATTTACAAAAAATCATCGAAGAGAAATGGGTGTTAGACCCAGAAGACAAAGATATGCTCGTTATGTGGCATAAATTTGAATATGAATTGAATGGTAAAAAATACTTAGTCACTTCTCATATGATAAACATTGGAGAAGATCAAGTCTATACTTCAATGTCAAACACAGTTGGTTTACCTGCGGCAATTTCTGGGAAGATGATTCTGAATGGGAAAATAAAAGTCAAAGGGGTTACACTTCCGATTAAAAAGGAAATTTATGCGCCAATTTTAGAGGAATTGAATAAGTACGGAATTCATTTTACAGAGAAAGAGGTAGAAATTTAAGCTAAAAACAGTACGGACAGGTCGCGACTTGTCCGTACTGTTTTTAGCTTCTTCTCTCAAAAAATATTAGGTAAATCAAATCCATCAATTATCTTTGTATTTCACAAATTCTATCATTTCAGAATGAGCAAAGAAAAATTTACAGTAACGGCCGCATTACCATACGCTAACGGCCCCCTTCATTTAGGACATGTAGCAGGCGTATACTTACCTTCAGATATTTTCGTGAAATTTTTACGCATGAACAATCATGACGTAGCATTTATTTGCGGAAGTGATGAACATGGTGCTGCAATTACTTTGCGAGCAAAAAAGAAGGAACAACTCCAAAAGAAATCGTTGATAAATACAACGGAATCATACATAAAGCATTTAATGATTTTGGCATTTCTTTCGATATTTTCCATCGAACATCCTCAGAAATCCATCATGAAACGGCACAAGAATTCTTTAAAGTTCTTGAAGAAAAAGGTCACTTTACAAAAGAGACTAGCGAACAATATTACGACGAAGAATACAATCAATTCTTAGCAGATAGATACATTACCGGAACGTGCCCAAGTTGTAAAAGCGAAGGTGCTTACGGTGACCAATGTGAGAAATGTGGGTCTGCATTAAGTCCAACAGAGTTAATTGACCCAAAATCAACATTAAGTGGTAAAACACCGATAATGAGGACGACTTCTCATTGGTATTTACCCATGGAAAGACATGAAGAATGGTTGACCAAGTGGATAAAAGAAGGGAAACTAGACGGTGTTCAACAACACGATCCTAAAAAATGGCGTAACCAAGTCACCGGTCAGTGCATGTCATGGATAGATGGTGGGTTACGACCACGAGCAATGACACGCGATTTAGATTGGGGAGTAAAAGTGCCTGTTGAAGGTGGTGATGGAAAAGTGCTGTACGTTTGGTTAGATGCTCCAATAGGATACATTTCTGCCACAAAACAATGGGCAAATGATAATGGGAAAGATTGGAAAGATTACTGGACTGGCGACAGAAAACTCGTTCATTTTATTGGAAAAGATAATATTGTTTTTCATGCTATCATCTTCCCTATCCTTTTAAAATCACATGAAGATTTAATTCTTCCCGACAATGTCCCTGCATACGAATTCTTAAATTTAGAAGGAGATAAATTTTCCACTTCTCGTAATTGGGCAGTTTGGTTACATGAATACATTGCAGATTATCCTGACAAATTAGATGAACTAAAATACGTCCTTACTTCTATTGCACCAGAGACAAAAGACAGTGAATTTACGTGGAAAGAATACCAAACACGCATCAATTCTGAATTGGCAGACATTCTAGGAAATTTTGTGAATCGTGCATTGGTTTTAACTCAAAAATACTACGATGGAATTGTACCAGAATTGGGTGAATTAACCGATTACGATAAAGATGTTTTGGCACAAATGGAAGCCATTCCTACTAAAATTTCAAAATTAGTCTACGATTATAAATTGCGTGAAGCACAAGCTCAAGCAATGAATTTAGCCCGATTAGGAAATAAGTATTTAGCAGACACGGAACCTTGGAAGTTGATTAAAACAGACGAGAAACGTGTGGAAACCATTATGAATATTGCTTTGCAAATCACAGCAAACTTAAGCATTGTTCTTCAACCTTTTCTCCCTGATACAGCTAAAAAACTATCTGTTTTCTTAAATTTTGTGAGCAAAAACTGGGAAGATGCTGGACATACTCAATTAATTCCGGCAGGACACAAAACCAATAAACCGTCTATTTTATTCCAAAAAATTGAAGATAAATTGGTGGAAAAAGAAGTTGCTAAACTTGAAAATTCAAGAGTTATTGAAGCAATT
>JAJRQQ010000075.1 GCA_024280155.1 Bacteroidota bacterium | reverse complement strand
AGTCCGTTACATCTTTTGCTCCAAATCGTTGAGGTTCTTCTACAACTCCATCTGCAGGTACTGCATAAGGATCTGCATTCGGGTCCATCATTAATTTCACTTCCTTGGTAACCGATTCCATATTAGTCAATTTCCCTTTTTCTTCAAGGTTAGAATACCAAGTATTTGGAAATGCCAATAAAATATGGAAGTGTTTCGAATAAGGCAAGTAATTTAAGAATGTAAAAACCATGATAATGTGTCCCCACCAGCCTACTTTTTCGAGTATATGTAGTGTCGCAATATCAAAACCTTCAAAAAACAAAGGACCAATAACACTGCTCACAACAAATCCATAAGATTCTCCGGTTTCTTTGAGGTGAATCATTTCGTCAGCCCCATTCATTGTAAAAATACACATCACAAGAATGAACTCCATGAAAAGAATCATGTTACCGTCCATCTTAGGCCATCCATTCATTTCTTTCATATTGAAACGAGGAACTTTGATTAAATTTCTTCGACTCAAGAATGCAAAAGTTGCAATCAACGCCAAAACAGAAAGAATTTCAATAAAACTAATCATGAAAGTATAAAAACCACCCAATGATTCATGAAACATACGATGAGACCCCAAAATTCCATCGATAAAAATCTCAATAAGTTCAATTTGTGTGATAATAAATGCTGCATAAATCGCTAAATGCAATAAAGCAGGAATAGGCCGTGTAAACATCTTCTTTTGACCTAAAGCAACTAAGAACATCGTCTTCCATCTTTCTTTTGGATTATCCGTTCGGTCAATATCACGACCTAAGTTTATGTTAGAACGCATTTTCATTACATTCCATGCGAAGAATCCTGTTCCTCCAATTAATAATAGTAGAAATAATACAGTAGAAATCATAATCTAATTTTAAGGAATTGTATCTAAAATTTGTTTTAATTTTCGTTCCTCAGTTTTTGTTAATGGAACTCCTTTTGTTTTAGCACCTAACACAGAAAAGTGAATATATCTTTCTGGATGCACTTGAATATCATTCACCAATTCTTGTAAATCGAGATTGGTTTTGACTAACTCATTGTAAAGAGTTTCATCACTCAATAACTTCCCTAATGTTCCTTCTCCAGTATTGGCTTGTTCTAAAATTGTATTGATTTCAGCAAGTGTATTTTTCGCATTTTCAATTACACCTTTAAAATCAGAAGTTACTAAATCGTCTGATAATTTCTCAACATTGCCAATGATACCTTCAATTTTCTCATTACTTTTCTTTAAATTTAAAGTAATTGACTCTACATTGCTTAGAATTTTACTCAATTTCACTTTTTCATCAACGACTAATGATTCAATTTCTTTCGCAGCATTTCCAAAACTATGAATTGCGACTTTAATTTCACCTAAACTTTCTTCTAAGGAAGAAGTTGCAGTTGTATCCCAGAATGCTTTTACATCATTCACCATTTTATCTATCGAACCTAAAGCAACTTGAAGTTTTTGCGTAATCGGATCAGCATAATCTTTAATTTGTGCCATCATAGCCACTTCAACATAACCATCCAAAGTATCTCCAGGAGAATAATAACCTTTTGAATGATCATCTCCTAGATGAAGCATAATTCCTTTATTGAAAAAATCCAACGATCCTGCTTCAATTTTAGTACCTTTTGTCAATTTCAAATTTTCTTGCTGAATTGAAAATGAAATTCTTACAGAACGATTAATTTCATTCCCAGGAATAAAATCGACCGTTTGTACACGCCCCACTGTCACCCCATTTATAGTAACAGGTGTTGCGGACGACACTTGTCCAGAACTTGGTAAATAAGCGTAATAAGTCTGGTCTCCACCAAAAAAACTATTGCCTTTTAAAAAGTTGACACCAGCAATTAATAAACCAATCGCAAGGACGGTTATAATTCCTGTTTTAAATTCTTTAGATATCTTCACAATTATTTATTTTCTGCTAATTTAATAGCTTTTTGCAAATTAACCCGCTCTCCGTTAATAAACGCAACAACAAAAGCATGTTGAAAACCATTATTTCTCAGTTTTTTCTTCATTAAATTTGCTTCAAAAAAATCATTCACATACGCTCCAACCGTGTATTTATATAGGTTATCTTGAATATATTCAGAAACAGTATAACCTTTAAATTGCGAAGAAGTTAAAGAAATTCTTTTTTGAGAAGTTTCTATCTGAATTTTAAAAATTACTTGATTTTTGCTCAAAGCGTTCGTAGTTTTTTCATTTTTCACTTCTTGATGAGAATCACGAACCGTAGAATTATTTTCAGTTTCTTCTTCAATACCTGCCAATTCATTTTTATACTTATCAAAAGCAATAAACATTGAATTGGCCATCTTTTTTTGTGTTTCGGGAGAATTTAAGAATTTCTCTTCCTTTGGGTTGGTTAAAAATCCTGTTTCAATCAACACACTTGGCATTGTTGTTTTGTACAGCACGAGAAAACCAGCTTGTTTCACTCCCCTATATCTTCGTCCAATCTTAGTGAATTCAACCTGAAGTTTAGAAGCAAAACTAATCGACTGGTCTAAAAACACACTCAATTGAATTTGACGAGCAATGATTGCATCAGGTGATAAATCAAAATCTTTGTACTTTGCTCCACCATCTGCTTCTAAATGAATCGTTGAATTTTCTCTTTCGGCCACTTTCTGTTGAGATTCAGTGCGGTGCAACCCTAAGACATAGGTCTCTGTACCATATGCTGCAGGACTCGCAGCATTTGCATGTATACAGATAAACAAATCAGCATTGTTCCGATTGGCAATTTTAGCTCGCTCACCCAGTTCAACGAAAACATCTGTAGACCTTGTGTAAATCACTTTTATATCTGGATATTTTTCTTTAATCATTGTACCTAATTCTAGTGCAATTGCTAAACAAACGTGTTTTTCTTTGGCAGAAGCACCATGGCAACCTGGATCTTTCCCTCCGTGACCTGCATCAATAACAACCGTTTTAATGGCTGAAAAGAAAGCTTCATCTTCTTGAGAAAGGACAGAAAGTGGGTTAAATAGCACTAAAAATGCTAAAATGGTATAAAATATGCTATATCGTAGCTTTTTTTCGGTCATTCAAACGTTATTTTAATATTTTTGTTTCTTATTTATAAACTGTAAAACAAATTTAAGACAGAATTCGTGTTCAAAAAGCATTCCACATATATTGTTTTACTCTTTACATTGTTAATAATGTGGAATTATTCAACGACTTATGCTCAAAAATTTAAAGATACACTTTATATAAACGCGAACGACATCGATTCTCCAATTTTTTATAGCGCAGAAGATTCCATCTATTCTGATTTAAAAAATAAACAGGTTCACCTCTACAGAAATGCAAAGGTTGATAATGGAGAAGTTAAAATGGAAGCCGGGTACATTCGAATTGATCTAGAAAAAAATGAGATTTATGCCACATATATCTACGATCAAGATTCTAACAGAACACAGCAACCTGTATTCATTAGTAATGGTGAGGAAATGACTGCATCTTCAATACGTTTTAATTTGAACACAAAGAAAGGATACATCGAAGAACTAGCCATTCAACAAGATGAAAACTACCTTTACATGGAAATTGCGAAGAAGCATGCAAACGATGAAATTCATTTTAGAAAAGGTCGTTTTACAACCTGTGATTTACCTGAACCTCATTTCCATTTTCAATTATCAAAAGCAGTTATGGTTCCTGAAAAAAGGATTGTTTCTGGTCCAATGAACCTCTGGGTAAAAGGTGTCCCTACTCCACTTGGCTTACCATTTATTGTAATTCCTCAACAAGAAGACAGAACACATGGATTTATTTTCCCGAAGATTAATATTTTTTCTCAATACGGTTTTGGGATACAAGATTTAGGATATTTCATTCCAATCAATGACAGATTACAAACTACTTTTTACGGAACAATATTCAGCCGAGGTAGCTGGGGAGGAAGGAACAAGACCGATTATGCTAAAAAGTATAAAAATATGGGAGCTTTTGACTTAGGCTTCCAGCAGTTTAAAACAGGTTTCCCAAGTAACATTGTCCAAAATAAAACGACTGTTATATGGAATCACAGACAGGACCCAAAATCAAATCCTTATTGGAACTTTTCTTCAAAAGTCTTCTTTATCTCCGATAATAATTCTAAAACAGATCTTGACCCTCAGAATGAGAAATATTTCAACAACACTTTTCAATCCGACATTAATTTATCCCGTAAATTCCCCAACTTACCTTTAACAGCTGGTGCAAAAATTTCTTTGCGACAAAATTCTTTGAGTAATAACATCGCATTAATTGCCCCCTCTGTAAATGTTAATGCAACCCGATTTTTTCCTTTAAAGAAACTCGTAAAGTCCAACTCTATTTTTGGTGAAGCTGCAAAACGTTTTGGAGTTACGTACAGCTTTGAAGGACAGAATAAATCAAGTTTTGGAGATAGTTTATTGCAAAGAAAAGAATTTGACCAAATAGGAAATCAATTCATGAATGGAATCAATCAGAAAATAACATTACAAACAACGATTAATCTTTTCAAGAACACTTGGAAATTTACACCTTCGGTTAATTATGGGAACATTATTAACTTTCAACAAACTAGAAAAACATACGATCCAATTTTAAATAAAGCAATTAACGATACTATTCAACAACTTGGAATGGCTCACTCTCTTTCTTTTAAAGCGCAATTGAATACAACTGTATATAGTTATTATAAATTTGTTGGGAAAAAGAAAGCATTGCTTCGTCATGTCTTGACCCCTAGCTTTAGCTTTCAATATATTCCCAGTTTAAATTCTTTAATAGAGGACTCTGTTGGAGTTAATCAAGAATTGGTTCGTTATTCTCCGTATGAGCAATCGCTATATAGAGTGAGTCAAACGAAAGACAGAGCTTTGCTGAATTTCGGCTTCAACAATTCAATTGAATTAAAAAGAAAATCAAATAAAGACACATTAACGGGGTTTAGTAAAACCAGATTAATTGACGCCTTAACGTTTAATGGTAATTATGACTTCTTAAAAGATTCAATGAATCTTTCTAACATCAGCACAGGGTTAAGAGTTAGCCCCATAAAATGGCTAAATTTCGTTGTTAATGGTACATTCTCACCATACAACTGGAATGATTCAACGGGGCGAACAACAAAAGATTACGCTGTTAATTCTGGGAAATTAGGGCGTTTTTTAAGCACAAGTTTTTCTACAACGATTACATTAACATCCAAAGAAAGTCGTGATAAAATTGATAATAGCGTTGATCAAATTGGTAAAAATTGGAATGCAGATTATGACTATTTTTTATTGCACCCAGAATACATTCTCAACTTTGACATTCCGTGGAAGATTTCATTTTCTCACATCTACACAATAAACACCAATACAAACATCACCCCTACCTCACCTGAACGCTACCGAAAAGTTCAAACGTTGATGATGAATGGAGATTTAAGTTTTACAAAACGATGGAAAATAAAATCAACCATCAATTATGATTTTGAAACTTCACAGATTACAAATGCTCGATTTACACTTTCTAGAAATATGCACTGCTGGGCGCTTTCCTTCCATTGGACACCTATTGGGACCAATAAAAGTTTCTTGTTCACTCTTCGATCAACTTCAACTTTATTCAAAGATTTAAAAATTCCTATCAGTAAACCACCTGCATTCCTATAATTTAGATTATCTTGGTATTCATGATTGATTTTAACTTCGAAAATAACACACCAATAAAAAGTGGGAGCATTCTCATTTCGGAACCGTTTGCATCTGACGACTATTTTGAACGGTCTGTCATTTATATATGCAGTCACAATGAAAAAGGCAGCTTCGGATTTGTTTTAAATAATTTTATCGATACGAAAATTTCTGATTTTGTAGATGATTTTCCGATTATTCAAACCCGACTAAGTATCGGTGGACCCGTTGATACATCTAACCTTTTCTATTACCACCTGTTTGGTGAGAAAGTTGAAGGAAGTGTACATGTTTATGACAACATATACCTAGGTGGAGATTTTAAAGATGTTAAACAATTATTAACTGACTCCCCTGAAGCAATCACAAAAATTCGTTTTTTTGTCGGTTATTCGGGTTGGGACCTTCAACAGTTGGATGAAGAAATAGCGAATAAGTCATGGATTGTAATCAATGATTATACAGAAGAGTTAATATTCAACACAAGCAACAATGATCTTTGGAAAGAAATTCTACAGAGACAAGGTGAGAAATTTAAAATCATTTCACAATTCCCCCTTAACCCAAACGATAATTAATTCATTGATCAAAAAATAAAGTAAACTATGATTGCAAGCTCTCCTTTAGCCGAAAGAATGCGTCCACAAAGTTTGGATGAATTCTCAGGTCAAGATCATCTTCTCAAAGAAGAGGCATCTTTACGTAGGGCAATGGATTCTGGAATTATTCCTTCGATGATTCTTTGGGGTCCACCAGGAGTTGGAAAAACTACATTAGCACATTTAATCGCTAAACACTTGAATCGCCCTATGCATACTTTATCAGCTATTTCATCAGGAGTCAAAGATGTTCGAGAAGTTATTCAAAAAGTTGAGAAAGCAGGAATGTTCCAACAATCAGGAACGATACTTTTTATCGATGAGATTCACCGTTTTTCAAAAGCTCAACAAGATTCACTGCTTGGTGCTGTAGAAAAAGGAACTGTAACTTTGATTGGCGCGACAACAGAAAACCCTTCGTTTGAAGTTATCTCTGCGCTACTCTCCCGCTGTCAAGTTTATACACTGAGTGACCACGACAAAGAATCATTGACAAACATTCTTCACAATGCGATTAAACACGATGTTATTCTCAAAGAAAAGGACATTGAATTAAAAGAAATAAATGCATTAATTGCACTTTCAGGTGGAGATGCACGAAAATTATTAAACATTTTTGAAATCATCGTAGGGACTTTTCAAAATGAAAAAGTGACTATTACAGATAAAGTCGTACATGAGCGTGCTCAACAATCTATGGCCGTTTATGATAAAGATGGTGAACAACATTATGACATCATTTCTGCATTCATTAAATCCATAAGAGGAAGTGATATTAATGCATCTGTATATTGGTTAGCTCGAATGGTTGAAGGTGGTGAAGATCCAAAATTCATAGCACGAAGGTTATTAATTTCTGCATCTGAAGACATTGGCTTAGCAAATCCGAACGCATTGTTGATGGCAAACAATTGTTTTCAGGCAGTTCAGGCAGTTGGTTGGCCCGAGTCCAGAATTATCTTATCTCAGTGTACAATTTATTTAGCCAATTCTCCAAAAGGAAACGCAGCCTATATGGCAATAAACAATGCACAACAAACGGTTAAAGATACTGGTAACTTAGGTGTTCCGCTAGCCTTAAGAAATGCACCGACTAAATTAATGCGAGAATTGGGGTATGGAAAAGGATATAAATATTCACACGATTTTCCAGGAAACTTTACTGTACAAGAATTCTTGCCTGATGAAATTAGTCACACTTCTTTCTTTAAAGCTGGAAGTAATTCAAAAGAAAAAGAAATTGAGCAAAAAATAAGTACTTTGTGGGCAACTAAATATAAAGAATAGAATGGAGAAAATAGCCTATTATCTTTTTGTTTTACCCTTATCCTATTTACCTCTTTGGAGTTTGTATTTATTTACTGATTTCCTATTTCTATTACTCATC
The DNA here is from genome assembly GCA_024280155.1 of Bacteroidota bacterium. GTDB lineage: Bacteria > Bacteroidota > Bacteroidia > Flavobacteriales_D > Crocinitomicaceae > UBA4466. Next base: position 21,740 of record JAJRQQ010000075.1, on the reverse strand, counting down.
AGTATTGTCCCTTACCGAAAAGAAGTGATTGAGAATAACTTAAAGCGTAGTTTTCCTGAAAAGAATGAAAAAGAAATTAAACGCTTGAAACGGAAATTTTATAGACATTTCACAGATCTTCTCGCAGAAGGAATCAAAAACTTATCACTTTCTAAAGAAGGATATAAAAAACGATTTAAGGTTGTCAATCCTGAATTGATGGATGATTTATATGCAAAAAAAAAGAATGTTCTCCTTGTTTCAGGTCATTACAACAATTGGGAATGGCTGATTACTTCTCAAAACATTCTTTTTAAACACCAAGCGTATGGTATTGGGATGCCAATGACTTCGAAATTCTGGGACAAAAAAATAAATGCGAAACGTCAACGGTTTGGAATGCGTGTTATTCATTCTAAGAATTACAAAACAGAATTAGCAAAGAATACAGATGACACTAAAGCAGTCCTTGTTCTCTCTGATCAATCGCCTGGAGATTCAAATAAAAGCTATTGGATGAATTTTCTCAATCAACAAACTGCTGTACTTTTTGGCACTGAAGTTATGGCACATCAACTCGATTATGCAGTTGTATTTTTCATTACTCGAAAAGTAAAACGTGGGTATTATAAAATGGAACTAACGAGCGTTACTGAAAATCCAAGTGAAATGAAATGGGGAGAAATCACAGAAAAACACACTCAACTTCTCGAAAAAGAAATCATTTCAGAACCTCAATACTGGTTGTGGTCTCACAAAAGATGGAAAAGAGAAGTTCCAAGTGATTTGGATCAATTAAAACAAAAACAACGTACATTCTTCAATGAAAAATTTAATAAATAGTTGCCTCATTTTTTTACTTGCGTTTTCTTCCTTCGGGCAGACAAAAAAGTATTTAAAAAAGAATAAAAATGCAGAACAGTATAGTTATTCTAATCGCCCAATCTATGCACGAGGAATTCTTTGCAAAGACGGTCGAATTTTTCTTGGAAATTCTGACGGGTCCATTTACTACATAAATATTGAGAAAAAAAATAGCGCAATTCTATTCAAGCACACTGGAATAGATGAAATAAGAGACGTTGAAGCAGTAGGAAACCAAATTATCGCGATGCACAGTGGGGAGAATGGTAAACTCATTCTATTAAAACTCGATGGATCTATTAAAATGCTCAAAAATGAAGAATGGAAGGGTGTTTTTTTCGATGGTATTGATTTCTACAACCAAACTGGATTCTTAATGGGTGACCCGAAAGATGAATATTTCTCTTTGTTTCACACAAAAGACGGAGGAAAAAATTGGCAATCATGTGAAGGGAAAATAAAAGCAGAGAAAGGAGAAGCTGGTTTTGCCGCAAGCGGATCTAATGTTCAAGTACTCAATGACAGTACTTATATTTTTGTGTCAGGCGGAATGAAAAGTCGTTTCTTTAAAACAACAGATTCAGGTAAGACATGGACAGATGCAATTCTCCCCTATTATCCTGGGGAATCAACCGGAGCATATTCTGTTCATTTTTCAAACGACAGTATTGGTGTTATTGTCGGTGGGGACTATCTTGACCCTGCTATCCGTATGAATGTTTGCTTTTATACATTTGATGGAGGTGAATCTTGGTTCAATGCTACAGCACCTGTCAGAGGCTACCGTTCTTGCGTTATTTCTCACAATGCGATTTTTTATTCTTGTGGGAGAAATGGTATTGACTTTTCTTTTGATAATGGAGAAACATGGATTCCTTTTGCTAATGGCGCCTATTTCGCACTTTGCATATCCAAAGATAAACTCGTTGCAACCGCCAAAAATGGAAAAATATTCTTCTTTGAATTAATTGAACAATAACATGAAAGAAACCGTAGAAAAAATAATAGAACGCATCAAAGGTCAATTTGAAGATGATGTCACTGGACACGATTGGCACCACATCATGCGTGTTTATAATGTTTCTTGCTATATTCAAGAAATTGAAGGAGGAAATCGAGAGGTTATTGAATATGCAGCCTTATTGCACGACATTTCCGACCATAAATTCAACGGTGGAAAACTAGACGAAGGAGGGAAAGTTGCAAGTGAGATTTTGAAAGAATTTGGTGTGAGCCAAGAAATCATTGCGCAAGTAAAATACATCGTAGATAACGTAAGCTACAAAGGTGCTAAGACAAAAGCCGAAATGAATTCGCTTGAAGGTCAAATTGTGCAAGATGCTGACCGATTAGACGCAATTGGTGCCATTGGAATTGCACGAACATTTGCCTATGGAGGTAACAGAGGGCAAGCGATTTATTCTCCAGAAATGAAAGCAACTCAACATCAAACATTTGAAGAATACCATCATTCTAATACGAATACCATTAATCATTTCTACGAAAAATTGTTACTTTTAAAGGATAGAATGAATACAGAAACTGGAAAAAAACTGGCTGAAAAACGTCATCAAGTGATGGAAGAGTTTCTTGCGAATTTTTTTGATGAATGGAATTTTAATCAATCACATAATAATTAATTATGAACCAACTTGCCGTAGGAATTGACATTGGAGGGACAAATACCGTATTTGGTTTAATTAACCGAAAAGGAGAAATTCTTTTTGAATCGAGTTTATCGACTAAAGATTATAAAAATGTATAAACTCTAATCCAAGCAATATCCGAAAATATTCCAACAGAACTTCATTCTTCAATTGTTGGTGTCGGTATCGGTGCTCCAAACGGCAATTTTTATACAGGAACGATTGATTTCGCTCCCAATTTACCATGGAAAGGTGTTATCCCATTGAAACATTTAGCCGAAAAAATTTTCAAACACCAAACAACCGTAACAAATGATGCCAATGCTGCTGCCATTGGAGAAATGGTTTATGGAACTGCCAAAGATTTAAAAGAATTCATCACAATTACCTTGGGAACAGGAGTTGGAAGCGGAATTGTCAGTAATGGTCAATTAATCTACGGTCATGATGGTTTTGCAGGGGAATTGGGGCATTTTAGAGTTATTCCAAACGGAAGACAGTGCAATTGCGGCAGAAAAGGTTGTTTAGAAACCTATGCCAGTTCAACTGGAGTTGTGCGTTCGATTAATGAAATAGAATCTAAAAATAAGACTTCATCCAAAATCCATACCATATCCAGCCCAAAAGCTAAAGATGTTTTTGACCTAGCAAAAAATGGAGATTTATTCTGTCAAGAGATTGTTGATTTCACAGCTGAGATTCTTGGTAATGCTCTTGCTGATTTCACGACATTCTCTAGTCCAAAAGCATTTATTTTATTCGGAGGCATCGCTCAAAGTGGCGAGTATTTTCGAAAAAAAGTGAATAGTGCGATGGAGAAAGGAATGTTGAGCATCTATAAAAACACAGTAGAAATTCGTATTTCAAGTTTACACGACAAAAACGCTGCAGTGTTGGGTGCAAGTTCTTTGGTTTGGGGGTGAGAGCTATAGAGTTTTAGAATAGATAAGCGATTGAAAGGTTTAGGTTTTGGAATTTTGAGTAATTATAATTCAAACTTAAATTAAAATGTTCTAAACGATAGCTTGCTCCTGCGCCAACGAAAAACTCATTTAAAAATTTTTTATAATTTATCGGGTCAACAAAATTATCTACTACCACATTGAAAGAAGAACTTGGGTCTCTTTTATAAACAGGGAAATTACCGATTAATCTTCCAGAAGTGTAAATGTAATTATACCCACCATTCAAAGCTAAAGATATCTTTTTGAAAGGTTTTACTATACTTAGTTGAAGAGGCACGACATAAGTTGTTATTTGAAAAAGTTGATTTTCGTAATCTTTTTGGTCAATAGGATTCGAAAAAGTCAAATAACTTTCATCAGGTTTTACATCTAAATAGTAACGTGTTCGGTTAAAGTTGTAGCCAGCTAAAAGGTAAAAATGAATGGGCCAACTCTTCATTTTGGAGAAAACGGATGAAAAATTAAGTTGCGCGTCGCCACCAATAGCATAAACATCAATTTTATTCTCAGAAAATTTAACTTTTGGTAGCAATTTAAAATTGAGATAGTTTCCATTCTTCTCAACAAAAAAAGACATTCTCGCAAAAGGAACTGCTGTTATTCCTACACCTTCTGGGGATTCCAGTTTTAAAATTGGTCTTTGCTCTGAAAAAGGAAAAGTAGTCGTTAAAGCTGTGTACGTTTCTTTCGATTCTATATAGATTGTATTTTCACTCCCTGATATAGTTTGTGCAATCGTTTGATTTGGGTCTGATGCTTGGAATTTTACCAATCCTAATTCATTCAAATTATACGTTTTATACGCATTAGAAACAAAAGAACTGGATAAGTTTACACTAAACCCAAAATTTACTTTATTTGAGGATTCTGTTTCATATAAATGCAAATTACTCTGGGCATCATTAATTCCAATCCCCTTTTCTATGGGCAGAACGTAAGCTCCAATAATCTTTTCAGCATCAGCAATTCCACCTTTTATAAAATTTGTCGATTGTAAAATTTGTGTATTTCCATAAAAAGAAATCATCGCTAATAATAACAAAGAAATCAGTTGTATTTGTTTCATAACGACAAAAATATAAAAAGCTCAATATCTCTTATGTAAACTAAGTTTCTTAAAGTAAAAATTACTTTTCCTCAGGTTTATTCATATACTTCCCTTTCTTTGAACCTTCATAAATAGAATATTTACGGAAAGAACATTCCAAATCACCGTTAAACACTTTAATTTTTCGGTCTGGTCTTAAGCCGAGTTCTTTGAAAGCATCTAAATTTGAAGAAATTACCCAGCAATTGAATCCTTTCATTTCAGTTTTCATCCAATCACCTAATTCTTCGTACATTTCTTCTACTTCCTCCCCCATTCTTTCTCCGTAAGGTGGGTTGGAAATCATAATACCTGTTGCATCTTCAGACGGTTTTTTAACATCTTGAAAAGCATCAACGCTTGTTTTCACAAAACGACCAATCGGCAAACCTCTCAGATTTCTTCTTGCTCTTGTAACCATATCCGCCTCAATATCAGAACCGATGATTTCACAAGGTAATTCAGTAACACGTCTTGGAATTTCAGCGAGAATACTTTCCCAAACTTCAGCATCATAATTCTTAAAATTCTTAAATGCAAAATGTTGCCTTTCAATTTGAGGAGGTAATCCTGCTGCCATCAATGCAGCTTCAATCAACAACGTTCCAGAACCGCAAAATGGATCCATAAATGTTGATTTCTTGTCCCAACCTGACATGCGAATCAATCCTGCTGCAATCACTTCATTCAACGGTGCCTCACCAATTGAATCTCGGTAACCTCTTTGAAACAATGGTGCACCACTTGTATTCAGTGAGATAATAACTTCTTTTTTATTGATGTACACATCAAATAAAACCTGTGGAGTTTTCACACTAACATCTGGTCGTTCACCAAATTCATCTCTAAATGTATCCACGATTGCATCTTTCACAACGAAAATGGATACTGAGTATGGTTGAATAAATCAGAAAAAACAGCTCCTTTTACCGCAAAAGTCTTGTCTAGGTCAAAATAACTTGTCCAATCTATTCGTTTACATTTTTTATAAAGGTCATCTTCGTGTTGAATATAGAATGTTTCAACTTGTACTAAAACAGAAATTGCACAACGAATATGTAAATTTAAAAAATAGACGTCTTTCCATGTTCCTTTGACTTGAACAGCACGATTGCGAATTTTAGGGGAGCTAAAACCGAGTTCTTTTAATTCGTCTGATAAAACCTCTTCCAGACCAAAAACAGTCTTTAAAGTGATGGTTAATAATTGATTTAATGATGAGTCTTTCAAAATATATTGTTTTAAGAATGAAATATCTTTTATTTTTGTACAAATTAACGAATTTGAAAGGACTTCATCGATATATACTTTTAATTAGTTTTCATCTAATTATGTTCACATCATTCTCTCAACAGAAAATTGGTCTTGTTTTGAGTGGTGGTGGCGCAACTGGACTTGCCCACATTGGTGTTCTTAAAGCATTGGAAGAGAACGATATTCCCATAGATTTTATCACAGGCACATCTGCCGGTGCTTTTATAGGTGCTTTATATTCGGTGGGCTATTCTCCCGAAGAAATTGAAGCTTTTGTATTGAGTGAATATTTTAAGGTGGCTACTGATGGAGAATTAAAACCAAATCAACGATTTTTATTCCATGCGGATGATCCAAATGCTGGAATGGTTGGTGTTTCCCTTTCGCAGAAAAATATTTTAAAACGTGCATTGCCTACAAATTTCAATTCTTCAGAATTACTTGATTTTCAAATGATGATGAAGCTAGGAGTTGTATCCGCTTCGATTGGTGATAATTTTGACAGTCTTTTTGTTCCTTTTCGTTGTTTAGCTTCTGATATTGTAAAAAAAGAAAGTGTTATTTTTAAAGATGGAAGGTTAAATGAGGCGGTAAGAGCATCAATGACTTATCCTTTTTACTATAAACCATTAATGATTGATAGCGTACTACTTTTTGACGGAGGTCTTTACAATAACTTTCCAGCTGATGTGATGTATGATAATTTTATCCCAGATTATATCATTGGGAGTAATGTTTCTTACAATGCAGAACTTCCTGACGAAGATGATCTATTAAGTCAACTGACCAATATGCTCGTTTATTATTCAAACTTTACTTTGCCTTGTGAAGAAGGAATCATCATCGAACCTGAGGTTAGTATTTCAACATTTGATTTTGATGGGGCGAAAATAGCCATTGAAGAAGGATACCAATCTACGCTCCTTATCATAGACTCGTTAAAGCAACACATTTCTTCTCGACGAAGTAAATCTGAATTAGATTCTATACGAACCTCTTTTCGTTCAAAGATTACTCCTTTAAAAATCAATTCCGTAACAGCTACATCTGACCATAAAAAACTGGAACATTCTAAGCAAATGATCTTAAGAGCGAAGAAAAATGAAGTGCTGGATGAAAAAATATTAGAAAAAAGATATTTCAGATTGAATTCAGCTTCTCAAACTGATTTTATCTATCCTACCTTACAGAAAAGCAGTGATTCAACATACAATTTAGACTTGACCATTAATAAAGCTAAAGAAATCCGTGTAGACATTGGAGGACATCTATCTTCTCGCCCTGTAAATACCGGTTATGTTGGGATAAGCTATCAAACAGCTGGAAAAGTATTCACAAAAACGAAAATAGAATCTTACTTTGGTAAATTTTATGGTTCCGGAAAAGTTAAATTCACCTTAGAATTACCGACCGTTACTCCTATATCAACAAGTGTATATTTCACGGTGAATCGTTGGGACTATTTCAGAAGTTTCACTACTTTTTTCGAAGAAGTAAAACCATCTTTTCTAGTGCAAAGAGAAATGTATGTTGGTTTGTCGATTGATAATCCGTTGGCAAACACAATTACAAGTAAAATTGACGGAAGATGGTTTCAAACAACCGATGATTATTACCAAACCGATAATTTCACGAATCAAGACACAACAGATGTTACAAATTTCCAAGGTTTCACAGGAGCATATAGCTTAACTCACAACACATTAAATAGAATTCAATTTGCTTCAAGTGGACACTATTTTCAATTCAAGGCTCGCTATGTTTATGGAAAAGAGCATTCAATTCCAGGTTCGACAGCTACAACTTCAGAACTCACTAGATTTCATTCTTGGTTAAACTTGAATCTCAATTTTCAAACTTTTGTTCTCGATAAAAAAATGTTTCACATTGGAATCCATGGTCAAGTAGTATATAACACGCATCCATTATTTGGTAATTATACGGCAACAATACTTTCAATGAATGCCTTCTCACCTATTCCAGATGCCCGAACATACTTTCTACCAGAATATCGAGCTCCTCAGTATGCTGGTCTTGGGTCTAACCTAATTTTTACTCCTTTTAAGAATTTTGATGTTCGTTTGGATGCTTATCTATACCAACCCTTCATTCAAATTATAGAAAATCCGGATGGTTCTCAAAGTTTATCACCATTATTTCAAGGCAGAACATACATGGCATCCACTTCTGTAATTTATCATAGCTTTTTAGGACCAATACGAGTAACTGCAAATTATTTCCCTGAACAAAGCAATCCTTTTGCGATTCAATTTAGTATGGGATATGTGATTTTCAATGAACGTGCAAATCGATAAGAAATAATTAACTTTGTATTTAATTTTTTAAATAGTTATGGCTAAAATTATCTGTGGAATTCAACAAATGGGAATCGGAGTTCCCGATGTACAAGAAATTTGGAAATGGTATCGTAAATTCTTCGGTGTCAATATTCGTGTTTTTGAAGATGCTGCTGAAGCACCACTGATGACGAAATATACAGGAGGAAAAGTACAATCGAGAACTGCATCTTTGGCTTTGAGCATGGAAAGTGGTGGTGGATTCGAGATTTGGCAATATACCTCTCGAAATACTGAAAAAGCAACTTTTGATATTCAACTCGGTGATTACGGTTTGTACAGTTGTCGAATTAAATCCAGAGATGTAAAAGCGAGTTACAATTATTTCAAAGAAAATGGCGCAAAAATTATCGGAGAATTAGCCCAAACGCCAACAGGATAATACACTTTCTTTACAGAAGATCCCAATGGAAATATTTTCAATGTTGTAGAAGGTTCAGGTTGGTTCAAAGACACAAAACACCCTTCTCGTTGCGGAGGTGTTGCAGGATCAATGATTGGTGTGAGTGATATTGACAAATCAATTGGGTTATATCAAGATATTTTAGGTTATGAAACCATTGAATACGATGAAATAGGCGAATTTGAAGATTTAAAACATTTACCCGCTGGGTCTGGAAAATATAGAAGAGTATTATTGAGTCATAAAACACCTCGAAAAGGTCCGTTTGCTCGTTTATTAGGTCCAACTAAAATAGAATTAATTCAATCCCTCGAAAGAACAGATTGTTGCAAAATTTTTGAAAATCGATATTGGGGAGATTGGGGATTCATTCATTTGTGCTTTGATATTCAAGGAATGGATGATTTACAGAAAGAGTGTGAAGCAAAAGGCTATCCTTTTACTGTTGACAGTTCAGAAACATTTGACATGGGAGAAGCAGGTGGGCGTTTTTCATATATCGAAGACAAAGATGGTGCTTTAATCGAATATGTGGAAACACATAAAGTCCCGATCATGAAAAAAATAGGTTGGTATATTAATTTAAAGAAAAAGAAACCTGGACAATATTTACCTAATTTCATCTTGCATGCAATGGGAATGAATAAAGTTAAAGATTAACATCAAAGGAAATAACAAGCATTTCTTTATTATTGATTCTTGTGGTCATTCTATTGATTAAACTTCATCCGTTTTCCCATTATTTTTACTATTTTTGAAAAATACATTTTACCATGATGAATAAATTATTTAGCTTCATAGCAATTCTTACAGTTATTTTCAGCTTTCAATCTTGTAAGGAAGATATTGAACTTACAGGCGATTTTAAAGAAACTCCCGTAATTTATGGCTTGCTTGACCAGGCAGATTCCATTCACATGATTAAAATTACACGAGCTTTTATCGGTCCTGGTGATGCTTTAACATTTGCTCAAATCCCAGATTCAAACTATTTCAATTCAGTTGCAGGTACGGTTACAGAATTTATAAACGGTGTGCCTGCTAGAGTCTTTACCTTAAAAGACACGCTAATTACAAACAAAGATCCAAATGGCATTTTCTATGCACCCACACAAAAATTGTATTATTTCTCTACATCAACCTCTACTCCATTACTAGACAATGCTGAATACAGATTAAATTTAGACATTAACAATGGAGCTTTTGCTGTATCTGGAAAAACTGAATTGGTGAAGAACATGACTGAAGATGTTACTCCAAAAAGTCAACCTTTCCGTTTCATATTAAGCAATGGAGATTTTATCACCACTTTTGTAAAAGTAAATACAGGGACTTCTTATCAAGTAAGCACAAAATTAACTGTAGAATTTACGGAATGGAGAGGTGCTGATTCAACTGTTATAAGTTTTGATTGGAAATTAGGTGAATCTGATGTGAATCCAGGTTCTACAGTTTCTTTTTCTGCCAAAGGTGAAACATTCTACAACTTAATCGTTAGTAATGCAACCAATGATCCAGCAATTACAAAAAGAACTTTTAATTCAATTACTACAACTGTAGTTGGAGGAAGTGAAGACTTATATAACTATATTTTAGTGAATGAGCCTTCTACATCATTAGCCCAGAGCAAACCTACGTATACGAACCTTACATCGACAAATGGTCATTCAGCCATTGGATTATTTACGGCTAGACAAACTTTAACGGCTTTTAAACCTTTTATTGGTCTCACGAACTCTAACCGATGTATTAATATAAACACGACACGTGAATTATGCCTTGGTCCAATAACTTCAAGTTTACTTTTTTGCAGTGATAACCCTGCAGATATATTACAAACTTGGTACTGCCCTTGATCATTTTTTTTTTATCTTTAGCGTATGTCTGAAAGGAAAACGCTTTTTGTCAATGTTATTCTTCCTGTTCCTATTCGGAAGGAGTTTACGTATCGTGTACCTTACGAATTAAATGAAAATGTTTTCGCAGGATTAAGAGTCATTGTACCTTTTGGTCGGTCAAAATTAATCACAGGAATCATCAGCGATATTCATGAAATTCGACCAACAGATTACCAAGTAAAATACATTGAGCATATTCTTGACGACCATCCTATTATCACTCCAAAACAATATCAATTTTGGCAATGGATTTCTAATTATTACATGGCGCCTATTGGTGACGTAATGAATGCAGCTTTGCCATCAAATTTTAAACTGGCAAGTGAAACAAAGGTGGTTCTTCATCCAGATTTTAATTTTAATCCAGATTTTTTTACAGAAAGAGAAATAGAAATCATTGAAACACTTCAATTAAAAGAAGTTTTAGATTTAAAAGAAATTTCAGTAGTTATTGGAATAAAAACCGTTCAACCCATTATAAAACAACTCATTGATAAAAAAGCAATTCTATCTTTGGAAGAATTGAATGAAAAATTCACACCAAAAACCGCTTTTTTCATATTTTTCTCTCCCGATTATTCAGAATTTGAACAAATTCAAGAGTATATTCAATTCTTAGAATCAAAAAAAGGGAAAGAGAAACAAATCAAAGCCATTTTAAGTATTTTACATCACGGAACAAATGAAGATGGCGATTTCACCCCTTTTCTACGGAAGAAAATACTTGACGAAGGAGTTTCACAATCAAGTTTAAACACCTTAGAGAAAAATGGAATTCTCATTCAAGAAAAGATGGAAATAAATCGCATCAATTTTGAAAAAGATGAAACGATTTCATTTAAAGCACTCTCCCCTTCTCAAGAAATTTCATTTAACGAAATTCATGAAGGTTTTGAGCAGAAAAAAGTTTGCTTACTCCACGGTGTAACAGGTTCAGGAAAAACAGAGATTTATGTTCAACTGATTCAAGAAAGTTTAGATCGAGGTGAACAAATACTTTTCCTTTTGCCTGAAATCGCGTTGACAACTCAATTAATCCAACGACTTTCAGCCTATTTTGGAGAACAAATCGGTGTTTATCATTCTAAATTTAATCAGAATGAACGTGTTGAAATATGGAACCATGTTTTGGACAATGACCCCAATCGTTTTCGAATAATTTTAGGTGCAAGATCATCTATTTTTCTTCCTTTTCAGAATCTAGGATTGATTATCGTTGATGAAGAGCATGAATCGAGTTACAAACAATATGAGCCGTCACCAAGATACAATGCAAGAGATTGTTCTATTGTTTTAAGTATGTTGCATAAAGCAAATGTTATTTTAGGTTCGGCAACTCCTGCCTTGGAAAGTTATTACAACGCTAAAACGGAAAAATATAAGCTCATTTCGTTGAACGAAAGATTTGGCGATGTCATTCTCCCTGAGGTTTTTTGTGCAGATGTAAAGAAAGAGCGCAGAAATAAAAGTATGACATCTCATTTCACGTCTTTTCTACTAGAACACATTCAAGAAGCACTAGATTTAGGTGAGCAAATCATTCTTTTCCAAAATAGAAGGGGCTACACTCCATATTGGATGTGTGAGATATGTAATTGGACACCACAATGTAAAAATTGTGATGTCTCCCTTACTTACCACAAGCATTCTAACAGTCTAAAATGCCATTATTGCAGTTATGTCACTAAACCTGTAGGAAGTTGTTCAAGCTGTGGTTCTAACAGAATCAGCATGTTGGGATTTGGTACTGAAAAAATAGAAGATGAATTATCGATTATGTTTCCTGAAAAGGTAATCCAACGAATGGATTTAGACACCACACGCACAAAAAACGCGTATTCAAACATTCTCAATGATTTTGACGCAAGAAAAATCGACATTCTTGTAGGTACACAAATGGTCACTAAAGGTTTAGATTTTGATAATGTAAACTTGGTGGGGATACTCGATGCTGATATGCTTCTGAACAGAGCAGACTTTAGAGCGGTTGAGAGATCTTTTCAATTAATGACACAAGTCGCCGGCCGTTCAGGAAGAAGAAAAAAAAGAGGAAAAGTAATCATACAAACAGGCGACCCTGATCATTGGGTTATTCAGAAAGTAATCGAGCACGATTTTGTTAGCTTCTATTCAAGTGAAATTATTGAACGAAAGAATTTTTTCTACCCTCCATTTTACAAAATTATATCTATAACTTTAAAACACCGTGATGAAAACATCATTAACAGTGCATCCATTCAATTGGCATTAAAATTACGTGAAACTTTTAAAGAAAGAGTTTTAGGTCCAGAATTCCCTCCAGTAAAAAGAGTTTACAATCAATTTTTGAAAAAAATTACATTAAAAATTGAAAAAGAAGCCAATGATAAAAAAGTAAAGGAACGCATTCATCAAATAATTGATGACTTTTATAGCGTTCCTTTAAACAAATCAATTCGTATTGTTTTAGATGTAGATCCCGCTTAACCTAGGTATGTTTTAAGCATCCGGCTTCGGGTAGTGAGCCTCAACCTACGAATTGCCTTTTCTTTTATTTGTCGAACACGCTCCCTTGTTAAATCAAAGCGCATTCCTATTTCTTCTAATGTCATTGGTGCCCGTTCGTTCAGACCAAAGAACATACGTACCACCTCTCCCTCTCTTGCTGTTAATGTAGAAAGCGAACGTTCAATTTCTACACGTAAAGAATCTAAAACCAATCCTTTCTCAGGTCCAGGTAATGAATCATTCGGTAAAATATCATACATACTCGATGAAGTATTATCCCCTTCGATAAGTGGAGCATCCATTGAAACATGACGCCCATTACTATTCATTGATTGTCGAACCTCCTCTAATGTACAATCTAAATAATCGGCCATTTCATTCGCAGAAGGAGGTCTTTCTAGACGTTGTTCTAGTTCAGAAAATGCTCGATTAATTTTGGTAATAGTTCCAATTTTATTCAATGGCAAGCGTACGATTCTTGCTTGTTCTGCGAGAGATTGAAGAATCGATTGTCGAATCCACCAAACAGCATAAGAAATAAATTTAAACCCTTTTGTTTCATCAAATCTTTTTGCAGCCTTTATCAATCCTAAATTTCCTTCATTGATTAAATCTGGAAGTGTTAACCCTTGATTTTGATATTGTTTGGCAACAGATACTACAAAACGTAAATTGGCTTTTGTTAATTTCTCTAACGCTAATTTATCTCCTTTTTTAATTCTTTGAGCTAACTCAACCTCTGCTTCAGCGGTAATAAGGTCCAATCGACCTATCTCCAATAAATATTTATCCAAAGAAGCGGTTTCTCGATTGGTTACTTGTTTAGTGATTTTAAGTTGTCTCATATTAAGGCGATTTAAGAGTTCGTACATTAATATAACGCAAAGTTCAGTAAACCAGTTGGTTCTTTCACCTCTAAATGACCAAATCATTGTTCTAAGAGTATATTTCATTGATTTCAATGAATATTTGAATTTCAATTCCTTTCAAAAAAGAGAAAAATTGAGTCAATTCTTACTTTTTCATTAGCTTTGTTACATGAGAATACTAATGGTTTGTTTAGGAAACATTTGTCGATCACCTTTGGCGGATGGTTTGCTAAAAAAAAAGATCACCGAAAAAGAATTAATGCATTTGCATTCTGTAGATTCTGCAGGAACATGTGACAATCATATCGGACAAGACCCCGACACAAGAATGCAAAAAACAGCTACATCTTTCGGTTGTTCAATTGAAGATTTAAGAGCACGACAATTCAAAGTTCAAGATTTTAATGATTTTGATTTAATTTACGTGATGGATCAAAGTAATTTAGAGAATGTGTTATCACTTGCAAGGACGGAAGAAGACAAAATCAAAGTGAAATTAATTTTAAATGAGTCTCACCCGAATAAAAACTTAGAAGTTCCAGATCCCTACTTCGGTGGAGAGAATGGTTTTATCGAAGTTTACGATTTATTGGATAAAGCAACTGATTGCATTATAAAAAAACTAGAAGAATGAAAAAAGGAACAATTTATATGATTCCAACTACTTTGGGAGGAGAAACAACGGATGATATTATCCCGGTTGATGTAAAAAATAAAGTAATTAGCTTACGTATTTTCATTGTTGAAAATATTAAGTCAGCACGTAGATTTTTACGTAAAATTGACAGAGAGTTCCCTATCGATGATTCTCAATTTTTCATTCTAAACAAAAGGACAGACCCCTCAGAGTTATACGAATTCATACAACCTGCTTTGAAAGGAGAAGAAATTGGATTAATGTCTGATGCTGGATGCCCTGGCGTTGCTGATCCTGGAGCTTCAATTGCTGCTTTAGCACATTCTAAAGGAATCAACGTTTCACCAATGGTAGGTCCTTCCTCCATTCTTTTGGCTTTAATGGGCAGTGGATTTTCAGGACAAAAATTTTCTTTTCACGGCTATTTACCCAAAGAAAGAAAACAACGGATTTCTGTGTTAAAAAAATATGAAGCAGACACCAGAAAAACAGGGACAACTCATTTATTTATGGATACACCATTCAGAAATATGAATGTATTGGATGATTTATTAAATGATTTATCCGACCCAACAATGGTTTGTATCGCGAGTAATTTGACTCTTCCTAGTCAGGACATCCGTACAATGTCAGTAAAAAAATGGAGGGATAAAGCTTATGATTTGTCTAAAAAACCTGCAATTTTTGCAATTGGAAGTATTCAGTAAGCATCATACATGTAAACCAAAATAGCATTTTTAATTCGAAAATGAAATTGTGTTTTACAAGAAAGTTTTTAAAAAAATATTTAATACCGTCAATTATGAAGTCAATGACATGTGAAGAATTAGGAGGAGCCTGTACAATGGAGTTTCATGCGAATTCATTTGAAGAAATTGCAGAATTAAGCAAGAAACATGTAATGGAAATGCTTAAATCGGGAGATCAATTACATCGTGATGCAGTACGAGAGATGCAAGAATTAATGGAAACTCCTACCGACATGCAAGAATGGTTTGAGAGTAAAAAAAGAGAATTTGAATCTTTGTAAAAGAAATTAATCTCTCTTCAGTATTCAAAAAAATCTTACCGCAGAATATCCTTTTGGCTCTTCTGCGGTAAGGAAAATATTAATCTTCTTCTACGATTTCTTCTTCGTCGTTTACTTGTTTTAAACGCTCAGCATAATCAGCAGGTAAAAAATCGAAGAAAGTATCTCCACGTAAACCTAAACGCAATGTTTCCAAAGGAATCATTTCATTTGGAGCGATATTCCCAAGATTTACATCTGCACCAAATAATTTAATGAACCAAACTTGCTGTGTTTTCTTTGGTGCTTCCCAAAGAATATCATTTGGATTTATCTTAGCAATAATTCTGTTAATCAATAGAGTGTGTGCTGTACCATTTGGTCTAAATACGCCTACATTTCCAGATTCACGTCCTTCAGCAATCACTTTCCATGAACCCGCTTCTAATTCTGTTTGCATCCATTTCACCCATTTTGCTGGAGAAACAATGATCCCTGAATCTTTTGACCCAACTTCAGACATTACGGTTCTATCTTTCGCAAAGGATTGTATTAATTCGCATTTCTCATCGTGAGGGATAATTATTGATCCATCAGAAATTTCAACTAAATCAAGATTATATTTATCCAACATTTGAAGGTACTCCTTCACCATTCCACGCGCGTAGAATGCTTCAAATAAAGTCCCTCCTAAATAAGGCTGAATTCCATTATCTTGGTATAATTTAATTTTTTCTTTAAAATTTTTGGTTACATACGAAGTCCCAAAACCAAATTTAACGACATCCGTTAAATGTCCAGATGCATCAATGAAATTCTCAGTTTCTCTCATACTGAGTCCTTTATCCATCATCATTGTTACACCTTTTTCACGAGGTTTTTCTTCTCTTTTCGGGATATGATTTAATTCAAAATTCATTTTATCTATTCTTTATTTATTATCACTTATTTCTATAAATTCTTTTTCACTTTTTAATTCAGGGAATGCGTCAAATAAACCCAATGCTTTCTCACGGTGTTTACCTATAATATCACTAAAAAGCGACAAAGCCTCAAGCTGTTTCCCCATTTTCCAAAATATTCCAATTTTCAATAATGGATGAGCATCGTTTTCAACTTCATACATTTCTAAAAGGTCGAGTGCTGGAACGAACCCTTCTTCAAGCATTATTAATTTACAATAATTTATCAAGCATTCTTCATCCGAAGAATCAATACCTAAGGCCAACTCATAAAAGTCATAAGCCTCACCAATTTCTTTTAATTTTTCATGAGCTCCAGCAAGAACGTGATATATGCTCGCATTCTCAGGATCTAGCTCTAAAGCTTTACGAATAAATGTAAGCGCTTCTCGTGTATTGCCTTCCAAATCAGTTACAATCCCTAATCCGAGCCAAGCATCAGGGAGAACAGGTGCAAGTTCAAGACTCTTATTGTAAAAATGTCTTGCCAATTCCAATTCGTCTAATTGTTCATGACACTCTCCTATGTAACAAAATGCTACGGGGTCGTCACCATCAAGTTCCATACACTTATGGAAATTTTCTATCGCTTTTCTAAATTTATTATCGGATAAAAATACATTGGCTAGATTGAAATAAACAGGACCGAATTCTTCATTAATTATTAAACAATAATCATAAGCCCATATTGCTTTGTCATAATTTTCAATTTTTGAATAGGCATTCCCCAAATTGTACCATGAAGTAAACGAATAAGGATTTTCATCAATAAATCTAGAGTAACAGTCAATTGATTTAGAAAAGTCACCAATTTGGTCATAACAATAAGCGATTTCATAAATTGCTGATTCATTATTTGGATTATCTTGAATTGCTTTTTTTAAAACATCGATTGCCTTATTGAACTTCCCGATCATTTCATATTCAGCCGCTAAATCAATATAGATCTCATCTCTGTCCTCCTTATCTGCAAGTTCTAGTCCTTCTGTGAAAAATCGAATGGCGTTTTTAGAGTCTTTCAATTGACTAAAAATAGAAGCTTTCGTCAAAACAATTTCAAAAGAGTATTCTCCCTTTCGTTCAATAGCAGCAATAATATTGATCGCTTCTTTCAATTTTCCAATTGCAGAATATGCTTGTGCTTTTTTTAATTGAACTGTAGTATTATTTGCGAATAAAGAAAGTGCTTCATCAGCACAAAGAACGGCATTTTTAAATTGACCATTCATTAAATAATGATCAATTAGCATTTCCCATCTATCGCTATCAATAAAACTCATTGATTCACCTTTCAGAAAACGGTCGAATTTATCGAGGTCATCACTGAGGTTTCCTCCTAAAAATTCATCATTACTTTCTTCGTCAAACATACACTTAAAATTCTTACTCTAAATTACGAAAATATTCAGGATTGAAAAAGGTCCCATCATTTTATTATGCACAATCTATTAACAAGACTTAAACAATTAAAGATACAAAGCCCTTAACTTTGCAAAGTTAAGGGCTTTAGATTTACGAAATAATGATATATCTTCTATTTTCCAGATCTCTTTCTTTCATTTTCTTTCAAAAAGACTTTACGCATTCTTAAACTCTCTGGAGTAACCTCTACGTATTCATCAGCTTGGATATATTCTAAACATTCTTCAAGGCTAAATACCCTTGGCGGTACAATTCTCACCTTAGCATCCGTACCTGATTTACGCATATTAGTTAATTGTTTCGTTTTAGTAACGTTTACAACTAAGTCATTCGCGCGACTGTTTTCTCCAATTACCTGCCCTTCATAAATTTTATCTCCAGGAGCAATGAAGAATGTACCACGCTCTTGTAGATTATTTAAAGAAAAAGGAATTGCTGATCCAAGTTCCATTGAAATCAATGACCCATTGATACGACCAGGAATATCTCCTTTGTATTTTTGGTATTCTAAAAATCTATGAGACATAATTGCCTCACCAGCAGTAGCTGTCAGTAAATAATTTCTCAATCCGATGATTCCACGAGAAGGGATTTGGAAAGTAATTGTCATACGGTCACCTTTAGGTACCATATTCAACATTTCACCTTTACGTTTCGTTACCGCTTCAACAGCAGTTCCACTATTCACTTCAGGTAAATCAATTGTTAATTCCTCTACTGGTTCACATTTTACACCGTCAATATCTTTAATGATTACTTGAGGTTGACCAACTTGTAATTCATAACCTTCACGACGCATTGTTTCAATCAATACAGACAAGTGCATTACCCCACGTCCAACAACCATCCATTTATCAGCTTTGTCAGTTTTAGCAACTTTCATCGCTAAATTCTTTTCAAGTTCTTTGTCTAAACGTTCAGAGATGTGTCTTGAAGTAACAAATTTACCTTCTTTACCAAAGAATGGAGAATCATTAATTGTAAACAACATACTCATTGTTGGCTCATCAATCGCTATACTCGCTAAAGGTTCTGGCTCTTCAATATCACAAATTGTGTCTCCAATTTCAAAACCTTCAATTCCAGTAATTGCACAAATATCTCCACCTTGAACAGACTCAACTTTCACACGGTTTGTTCCTTCATACACGAAAACTTCTTTGATCTTATGTTTTTCTTGAGTACCATCAGCTTTCGCTAGTACAATTCGCATGTTAGGTTTAATTTCACCACGCGTCAAACGACCAATAGCGATTCTCCCTACAAATGAAGAAAAGTCCAAAGATGTAATCAACATTTGAGTATTCCCTTCTTCAATTGTGATTGGTGGATAATAATCCAAAATCATATCTAGCAAAGGAGCGATAGAATTTGTAGGTTTTTTCCAATCTTCAGACATCCATCCCATTTTAGCAGAACCATAAATAGTTGGGAAATCTAATTGTTCTTCGTTAGCATCTAATTCGAACATTAAATCAAACACTTTCTCATGAACTTCATCAGGTGTACAATTGTCTTTGTCAACTTTATTTACAACTACCATTGGTTTAATCCCCATTGATAAAGCTTTTCCAAGTACAAAACGAGTTTGTGGCATTGGCCCTTCAAAGGCATCAACCAATAAACATACACCATCTGCCATGTTCAAAACACGTTCAACTTCTCCACCAAAATCGGCGTGACCAGGTGTGTCAATAATATTAATCTTCGTACCTTTATATATAACTGAAACGTTTTTTGAGACAATTGTAATACCTCTTTCACGCTCTTGGTCATTACTGTCCATGATTAGTTCACCTTTCGGACGACTTCTTTCATTAACAACAGCTCCAGCTTCAATCATTTTATCGACCAATGTAGTTTTTCCATGATCAACGTGTGCAATAATTGCAATATTTCTAATTTCCATTTCCTTTATAATTAAAATGAAGAATGCAACATAATATTACATTCTTCATTTATGATTTTATATTCTTTCTAACAACTTATGTTAATCTCTACGTCTACGATCTCCACCGCCTCTACGGTCTCCGCTTGACCTACGGTCGCGATCTCCGCCACCACTTCTACGATCTCCACCGAAACTTCGGTCTCCACCACCAGAACGACGATCTCCGCCACCACTTCTACGTTCACCGCTAAAGCTTCTTCCACCACTAGAACGACGATTGCCTCCGCTTCGGCTTCCGCCTCCGCCACCATCGCGTTTTTTAGTAACTTCTACTTTCACACGATGACCTTCATAATCAGCTCCGTTAACTTCTTTGATAATTTTATCCGCTAAATCTTTGTCAGCATCGAAAAAAGAGAAAGATTCTAAAATGTCGATACGACCAATTTTTTCGGATGTTAATGTTGTAGAATCACAAACAACTCTCAGTAAACCTCCAGGATTTAATCCATCACGTTTTCCTAAATTAACAAAAAATCTTGTTTTGTTTTCGTCATCTCTTCTTCCTCTTCCTCCGCGGTCTCTATCACGACCACCTCTGTCACTATCTCTACCACCACGATCTCTGTCACGTCCACGACCTCTATCTCTTCCACCTCTATCGTCTCTATCACCTCGGTCTCCTGCTTTCGCATTCAAATCACCAGCACGTTCATAGTATTCAAGAAAACGATTGAATTCAGCAGAAACAAACTTCTTAACAACTTCCTCTTTCGTGAACTCTTCAAATTCAGTCATTACAATTGGCATAAACTCAGCAATATCATCTTCTTTAACTTCAGAAGTAATCACTTTGTCAACCAATTTCATTAATTGAATTTCACAAATTTCTTTCGAATTAGGTATAGTACCTTTTGCAAAAGTTGTACGTATTTTCTTTTCAATTTGATTGATTTTATACCCTTCTCTTGTGTTAATTAGCACCAAAGATTCACCTTTATTTCCTGCACGTGCAGTACGTCCAGAACGGTGTGTATAATTTTCAATCTCATCAGGAAGGTTGTAGTTAATTACGTGTGTAATGTTATCTACATCAATCCCACGAGCTGCAACATCTGTTGCTACAAGAATTTGAATTGATTTTCTACGAAATTTACCCATCACATTATCACGTTGCGCTTGAGATAAATCTCCATGCAACGGTTCTGCGCTGTACCCTTCTTTTGCTAGTTTTTCTGCAACTGCTGCCGTTTCACGACGTGTTCTACAGAAAACTAAGCCATAAATATTTGGATTAAAATCAATTAATCTTTTCAATGCAGCATACCTATCTCTTTCTTTAATAACAAAGTAGATGTGCTCAATGTTTTCATTGGTTTGATTTTTATGTCCGATAGAAACCTCTAAAGGGTCTTGCATGTAATTCTTTGTAATTGCAGCCACTTCTTTCGGCATTGTTGCAGAGAATAACCATACATTTCTCCATTCTGGTGTTTTATCCAAGACAAAATCGATATCTTCTTTGAATCCCATGTTCAGCATTTCATCTGCTTCATCCAATACGACCCAGTTGATATCTTGTAAATCAACGGCTTTTCTTTTTGTCAAATCAACCAAACGTCCAGGAGTTGCAACAATAATTTGTGCACCTCTTTTAATATCTGAAATTTGACGACGAATGTCAGTACCTCCATAAACGGATACTACATTAATCTTCAAGTTTTTAGAATAATTCTGTAAATCTTTTGTGATTTGAATGCAAAGTTCTCTTGTCGGACAAATAATTAATCCTTGTGGAGTTCTAGATTTGTCATCTACTTTGCTTACTAATGGTAAACCAAACGCTGCGGTTTTACCTGTCCCTGTTTGAGCTAGTCCAACAAAATCGCTTTCCTCTTGTAATAAGTGTGGAATAGCTTTTTCTTGGATCGGAGTTGGTGTTACAAAACCCATGTTTTCTAACGACTGTAACACCTCACTCTTTAGCCCGAGTTCCTCAAATGTCATTCT